>VEQR01000184.1 GCA_018883125.1 Candidatus Kapaibacterium sp. | reverse complement strand
GGACCGATCATTCGGAAGCCATTTGTGTGCGTGCGCTCAACGGTGGATGGATGTGTAAGCACCACGGCACGAACCGGAAAGGTGGATTCCTTCTGCATCACAAATCGTGATACCGTGCAGCCCGCAAGCAGGAAGCTTGCGGTGCAGAGCAGAAGCAGCATCACGTTACGACGCAACATGATGTCCATTCGGCCATCACTCATGCGGATATCCCTTGCCGTAGCGAAGGTCGCTGCGAGTGAAGAGATGGTCGAAGACGGACGCTCCAATACCAATGTAGATCGTACCAAAGTGCGAGTCCACAATGCGTTGACGGTCGATCGAATAGCCGAAACCGTCTCGATTTGGGACCTGCGAACCCGTGCGACCGTTTGCCCAACCGGCAGTCAGGTGAATGGCCATCTGATCCGCTACCGGGAATGCCACGCGCACGCCACCGTGGAAGAATGGTGAGGGGGCAAAGTTGACCTCGGCAAATGGTTCGATGCGCATCGTGGATGTCAGAGGCATCCAGTGATACGTCAGACGCAACGGAAGGATGCCGATACCAAACTCTGTAGAGCCAAGAAACATGATGTTTGCAAGAGCCGTGCCGAGCGAAAGGCGATAGTCCAGGAATGGCAGCGCAACGTCCGCAATACCGATACGGGCGGTGAGCCCCTTGATCGCCGGTGCGTCTGCGCCGGTGCGACGTGGAGCAAAGACGGACCGTTCGGCCTGACTTCCAAGGATCACGAACTCGGCAGCCCCGATCTCCCACGACGAGTGCTCGTGATACTTCCACTCCGTCTCGGTCTCTTCCTCCCGATTGAGGAAGTCCATCACGGAAACACCGAGTCCCGCATACGGGATTGTATTGCTCACCGTTGTTGATCCGAGCAGATCTCCACCTACGGCGCAGCCTGCGTAAAGACGTAGGTTGACGCCGCCAATGCTGCCAACATCGGCCGAGACCGAAGCGTTGACGTATTGCGATGGAAGGATGGCAAATGAGATCGAAGGCCTGATGGCGGCGTAGGGGATCTTATCTCGCAGATAGAACCGCTTGGTGATGTTCAGAACACCGAGACCCGTCATGGAATGGTCAGCATCAGCGGCGATTCGCTCAAATCCTGTTACACCCCACGTCCAGTTCGGATCGTTATTGAACCAGTCAAGTTTCCATTCCATCAGGCCGACGCGAAACATGTAGCCATCGAAGAGTGCCGAGGTGTCTATGGCATTGCGGTCCAGAAGCAATTCGTTGATGTCGTAGTAGAGTCCGAAGAGTCCCGTGCGGGTGCTGGCCGAACCCTCGATCGAACTGCCCAGAAGACTCACACCCTCGAAGAGACACCAGCGGATGAAGTTGGGATAATCGCGCACAGCTACACTGTCATGGTAATCCACCGTGCGCACACGGTTCTCCACTCGGGAACTGGGAGCGATGACTCCATTGTCACGCTCACCGGGTGGATTGGTGACGCGCTGCGTAACGACAGTATCAAGCGTGGTGGTGCTGTAGAGGTCGCGCTCGGTGCGGGTGATGCTTGAGCATCCGCTCGCGAACCAGACGGCTGAGAGCAGCAGAATGACACTGCCGATTCGATGGTTGTTCATTGACATGATACCCGGAGGAGTTCGTTGCCATTTAACGATGCTGCAAGAACGTCGCCACTTCGCAACGGTCCAACACCACTGGGCGTCCCAGTGAAAATGCAGTCGCCACGGCGAAGGGAAAAGATCGATGCAACGGTTGATACAAGAGACTCGACGCTGCGTTCCATGGATGCTGTAGAGTCTGACTGACGTGTCGTGCCGTTGAGGGTGAGGTCGAGCTGCCATGGACCGCGTCCACATTCGGAGGCAGGAATGATGTCACTGACCGGTGCTGAGCCCTTCCATGACTTGGCCACAGACC
>VEQR01000183.1 GCA_018883125.1 Candidatus Kapaibacterium sp. | reverse complement strand
GGACCGATCATTCGGAAGCCATTTGTGTGCGTGCGCTCAACGGTGGATGGATGTGTAAGCACCACGGCACGAACCGGAAAGGTGGATTCCTTCTGCATCACAAATCGTGATACCGTGCAGCCCGCAACCAGGAAGCTTGCGGTGCAGAGCAGAAGCAGCATCGCGTTACAACGCAACATGATGTCCATTCGGCCATCACTCATGCGGATATCCCTTGCCATAGCGAAGGTCTTTGCGAGTGAAGAGATGGTCGAAGACGGACGCACCAATACCAATGTAGATCGTACCAAAGTGCGAGTCCACAATGCGTCGTCCGTCGATCGAATACCCGAAGCCATCTCGATTCGGGACCTGCGAACCCGTGCGGCCGTTTGCCCAACCGGCAGTCAGGTGAATGGCCATCTGATCCGCTACCGGGAATGCCACGCGCACGCCACCGTGGAAGAACGGTGAGGGGGCAAAGTTGACCTCAGCGAATGGTTCGATGCGCATCGTCGATGTCAGAGGCATCCAGTGATACGTCAGACGCAACGGAAGGATGCCGATACCAAACTCTGTAGAGCCAAGAAACATGATGTTTGCAAGAGCCGTGCCGAGCGAGAGGCGATAGTCCAGGAATGGCAGCGCAACATCTGCAATACCGATGCGAGCGGTAAGCCCCTTGATCGCCGGTGCGTCTGCGCCGGTGCGACGTGGAGCAAAGACGGACCGTTCGGCCTGACTTCCGAGGATCACGAACTCGGCCGCCCCGATCTCCCACGAAGAGTGCTCGTGATACTTCCACTCCGTCTCGGTCTCTTCTTCGCGATTGAGGAAGTCCATCACGGAAACACCGAGTCCCGCATAGGGGATTGTGTTGCTCACCGTTGTAGATCCAAGCAGATCTCCACCAACGGCGCACCCTGCGTAGAGTCGCAGGTTTACGCCACCAATGCTACCAACATCTGCCGAGACCGACGCGTTGACGTATTGAGATGGGAAGATGGCAAACGAGATCGATGGCCTGATGGCTGCATAGGGGATCTTATCTCGCAGGTAGAACCTCTTGGTGATGTTCAGAACGCCAATCCCCGACATGGAATGGTCAGCATCAGCGGCGATCCGCTCGAATCCCGTTACCCCCCACGTCCAGTTCGGATCGTTATTGAACCAGTCGAGCTTCCACTCCATCAGGCCGAGGCGGAACATGTAGCCGTCGAAGAGCGCGGATGTATCGATAGCATTACGGTCCAGAAGCAATTCGTTGATGTCGTAGTAGAGTCCGAAAAGTCCCGTTCGGGTGCTGGCCGAACCATCGATCGAACTGCCCAGAAGACTCACACCCTCGAAGAGACACCAGCGGATGAAGTTGGGGTAATCTCGAACAGCTACACTGTCATGGTAATCCACCGTGCGCACACGGTTCTCAACACGAGAACTCGGAGCGATGACGCCATTGTCGCGCTCGCCGGGCGGATTGGTAACGCGCTGTGTTACGACGGTATCAAGTGTAGTTGTGCTGTAAAGGTCGCGCTCGGTTCGAGTGATGCTCGAGCATCCGCTTGCGAACCAGACGGCTGCGAGCAACAGAACACCAATGCAGACTCGTTGATTGTTCATTGACATGATATCTGGAGGAGTTCGTTGCCATTTAACGATGCTGCAAGCACGTCTCCACTTCGCACAGGTCCAACACCACTCGGAGTGCCGGTAAAAATGCAATCGCCACGACGAAGGGAGAAAATCGATGCCACAGTTGATACGAGAGACTCAACGCTTCGTTCCATGGATGCCGTAGAGTCTGACTGACGTGTCGTGCCGTTGAGGGTGAGGTCGAGCTGCCATGGACCGCGTCCACATTCGGAGGCAGGAATGATGTCACTGACCGGTGCTGAGCCCTTCCATGACTTGGCCACAGACC
>VEQR01000182.1 GCA_018883125.1 Candidatus Kapaibacterium sp. | reverse complement strand
TTCTGCACGTCCTGATAATAGAGATCGAACTCACCAATGCGGTGGTTGGTGCCGTAGCGGACGTTGTACTCATTCAGGATCGTCTTCAGTGCGCCCTTCTTGCCTTCGGGGTCCACCTTGTTGTCTTCCTGCTCCGTTGGCAAGTCCTCCTGGATCTGACGTACATCGGGGTCGCCCTCGGCAGGGGGCGAGAACACACAGGCAATATTCAGCGGTTTGAAGTCTGGGTCGGCGGCGAGCCTCTCGGCTTGCATCGACGCGAACAGCGCGTGATACTCGATGGCGTCGTTGATCGAGGACGTGGCAAGGATGGCATTGAAGCGTCGGTCCGCCGTTGCGGTGTCATGCTTGGACAGAATGGCTTCGATCACAGCCTTTTTTGCGATGCCCTCACCGGGCTTCACCGAGGTTGTTCCGTCGGGCTTGAAATAGTCCACGTGGAACCGCAGAACATTCCCGTCCTCGATCGCGTGCGTGATCGTGTACGCGTGGAGCTGCTTCTCGAAGAGGTCGGCCGTCGTGCGCATCGACGCCGTATCATCTTCGATCTTCTGCTGGGAGGCGTTCTCTTCGAAGATGGGCGTGCCGGTGAAGCCAAAGAGCTGGGCCTTGGGGAAGAACTCCTTGATGGCTCGGTGGTTCTCGCCAAACTGCGAGCGGTGGCATTCATCGAAGATGCAGACGATACGTTTGTTGCGGAGTGACTCGAGCTGGACCTTGTAGTTTTTCTTGTTGGTCTCGTCCAATGCAAGACCGAGCTTCTGAATGGTCGTTACGATCACCTTGTCGGCATAGTCCTCGGAGAGAAGCCTGCGCACAAGGGCCGCCGTGTTGGTGTTCTCCTCAACGCAGCCCTCCTGAAAGCGGTTGAACTCTTCACGCGTTTGACGATCCAGGTCCTTCCTGTCCACCACGAACACGCACTTGTGAATGTTGTCGTTCTCCTTGAGCAGGGTGGATGCTTTGAAGGACGTCAGCGTTTTGCCGCTTCCGGTCGTATGCCAGATGTAGCCGTTCCCGTTGTTCTCGTCGATGCATTTCACGAGGTTCTGCACGGCATACACCTGGTATGGACGCATCATCAGGAGCTTCTGTTCGCTTGCGATGAGCACCATGTAACGGCTGATCGTGCGGGCAAGATCGCATTTGGCAAGGAACCGATCCGCGAACTCGTCGAGGTGGGCGATCTTCCGATTGTCCTCGTCGGCAAACTCATAGATGGGCAGGAACCGCTCGTCCGCATTGAAGGCGAAGTGGCGGGCATTGTTGTTCGCAAAGTAGAACGTCCTATCCCGGTTGCTGACGATGAAGAGCTGAAGGAAGCAGAGCAACGTCTTCGTGTACCCGTTGCCGGGATCGTTCTTGTACTCCACGATCTGTTCCATGGCACGTCGGGGACTGGTGCCCAACGTCTTCAGTTCCACCTGAACGAGCGGAACCCCATTGATCAGGAGCATCACATCATACCGGTGGTGACTGTTGTCCGTGTTCATCCGGAGCTGGTTGATGACCTCGAACTCGTTCTTGCACCAGTCCTTGATGTTCACGAGGGTGTAGTTCAGAGGGGTGCCATCGTCGCGCGTGAACGCATTGCGTTCCCTTAGGGTGCGTGATACCGTGAACACATCGGCGGTAACGATCTCATCCAGCAGCCGTGCGAACTCGTTGTCCGTTAGCCGGACCCTGTTCAGGGCTTCGAACTTCTCGCGGAAGTTCCTCTCCAGGGCGGTGCGATCCCTGATGTCGCGACGATACACGTACTTGAGATTCTCGAGCTTCCCGATAAAGCCCATCTCGATCGTCTGCTCGCGAATCGCTTGACCCGGCTGATCGGAAAGGTTCGGATACCGTACATCGGATATGGACATAACAGACAACAGCGCGATGGATGTTCAACAATTGCCCCGG
>VEQR01000181.1 GCA_018883125.1 Candidatus Kapaibacterium sp. | reverse complement strand
ACGTGTACATCGATACCGGGGCCATGTACCGTGCAGTTTCACTTGCGGCTTTGCGTCGTGGATGCCCCATGTCGGACGAAGATCTCGGAGTTGTGGCAGATGAATGTGACATCCAACTTGAGCCCACGGACGGAGCGCAGCGCGTTCTACTGAATGGGGAGGACATTTCGCTGGCTATCCGCCAGGCCGACGTCACAGCCGTGGTCAGCCAGGTGAGCGCCTTTTCATCGGTTCGCAAAGCACTTGTCAAACGTCAGCGTCAGATCGGGGAAAGCGGTGGTGTGGTCATGGACGGACGTGACATCGGCTCTGTGGTCTTTCCTCATGCCGAGGTTAAGGTGTTTCTTGTTGCCGATACCGAAGAACGTGTGCGCCGGCGTTTGCTCGAAGCACAGGCGCGGGGAGAGCAGATCTCCGAGGACGAGGTTCGACGTCAAATCGTCAGCCGCGACGAGTACGACAGTTCACGTCAGGAGAGCCCCCTTGTCAAGGCACCCGGCGCGGTTGAGATCGATACTACGTCGTGCTCCATCGATGAACAGGTTGAGCGGATCCTCGATCTCGTACGATCATATCAAAACACGCATTCGATCGTCTCGGCACACCTTGGCTTTTGACGGTCTTCCAGGAGAGAGACAATGAACGTTACCATCGACAAGTTCAGCGGATTCTGTTGGGGAGTGGTTCGCACGGTGCAGATCGCCGAAGATCAGCTGTCCAACCGCGGTTCGGATGCAAAGCGCAATGTGTACGTCTTAGGGCATATCATCCATAACCCGAAAGAAATCCAGCGTCTTGCCGATAGGGGGCTTGAGACGATCTCCGTCGATGATTTCCCGCGTCTTGCTCACACTGGCGCCAAGGTCATTATACGCGCGCATGGAGAGCCCCCTGAGACATATCGCAAAGCGTGGGAATGCGGCATCGAGATTGTTGATGCCACGTGTCCGGTGGTGACAAAGCTCCAGGAGCGCGTGCGCAAATTTTGGGATCAGGGATATCAGGTGGTGATCTTCGGAAAGAAGGATCATGCCGAAGTGCTGGGAGTGCGGGGCGTGGTGCGCGATGAATGCGTGGTGGTGAAGTCTGTGAAGGATGCAATGGAGAATGTTCAGCTCGACCGCAAGACTGTGCTGTTTTCTCAGACCACGATGGACCGCCCCACATTTCTTGAGATTCGCGATGCTCTCAAGGGGCGCATCAGCGAACTTATCGTCGATACAATGGAAGAGATCGCCACAGAGTTCCACGTCAAAGACACCATCTGTGGTCAGGTAAGCGGACGTGAAGCCCAGCTGGCCGCCTTTGCTCAACGCAACGACGTGGTCATCTTCGTTGCCGGCCGCGCCTCATCTAACGGCAAGGTCCTGTTTGATGTTGCCCACGCCGCCAACCCTCGCACCTACTTCGTCGAAACTATTGAGGAGATCAAGCCATCATGGCTCGATGGTGCCGAAAACGTGGGAATCTCGGGAGCAACCAGTACACCGCATTGGTATATGGAAGAAGTGAGGGAGGAGTTACTGAGGTACTGAAGTACTGAATTACAGAATTACAGAATTACAGAGTTACAGAGTTACAGAGTTACAGAGTTACAGAGTTACAGAGTTACAGAGTTACAGAGTTACTGTGTCACTTCCTGAAATTGGTTGACACTTTTTGATGATAATTCCTGTCATTGGTTGACAGGTATAAATTGTTCCTGCGATAGGTTGACATTGTGTCAGACTCTAAAGTAGGGTTTGAACAGCGCGAGTCTGTTCGGTGATGGTTTGTTTCTTCCAAGCCTTGGTCTTCCAAAGTTGAATGATGGGCTTGGTAGCCGTTCCCGAATGTACATCCAATGGTGTTTGCTTGTTCAAGCTCAGGTGTGGACGAACCCCGTTGTAAAGGTCGACAGCCGTAATGACCT
>VEQR01000095.1 GCA_018883125.1 Candidatus Kapaibacterium sp. | reverse complement strand
GACGTCGAAACCGTGTTTGCCAACATCAAATTCAACATGGGAATCAGACGATGTAGGCTCCGTGGCAAAGAAAAGGTCAACATCGAGATCGGATTGATCGCCTTAGCGCACAATCTCAAGAAGATCGTGGTCTGATCGTGGACATTCGATCATAATTCAGTTGTGTCAGCAGCAACAACAGATCAGGCATTCCGCAATACGCCTGAATCATTTCCCAATTACAGGCCATTTACCGGCTCACACAGCAGAACGCTGTTTCATCAATCCGAAAACGGGTGTTGTGCGACAACCCCCTGCTATGGACGCTTTGTCTCTCGTCTCTCTTTCCCCGGACCAAGGCCCGGGTCTATTATGGACACATTGTCTCTCGTCTCTCTTTCCCCGGACCAAGGCCCGGGGCTATTATCGACGCTTTGTCACTCGTCTCTCTTTCCCCGGGCCAAGGCCCGGGGCTATCATCGACGCTTTGTCTCTCGTCTCATGTCACTCGTCTCTTGTTACTCGTCACTCGTCAATTCATGCCCAAGCCCATGCTGGTGCTCGATCCTTCCGAGGAGGCGGTAAACGATCGGGAAGATCAGAAGTGTTAACAGAGTTGCGGTGATGAGACCACCAATAATGACAATGGCAAGGGGGCGTTGTGACTCGCTACCGATTCCCGTGGAGACAGCGGCCGGGAGCAGGCCGATGGCGGCCATCATTGCCGTCATAACAACGGGACGTGTGCGCTCAATCACACCAATACGGATAGCCTCATCGATCGGTAAACGCTCCTTGATGTGATGCTTGAACACCGACACAAGGATAACGCCGTTCTGTACACAGATGCCGAAAAGTGCGATGAAGCCCACACCGGCGGAAATCCCGAAGTTGATGCCGGTAATGTGAAGAGCTAGGATTCCACCGATCAGCGCAAACGGGACATTCACCAACACCAGCATAGCATCGCGGGCGTTACCAAACGCCATGAACAGGAGCAGAAAGATGATGACCAGACTGATGGGAACAACCTGCGTCAGGCGTGTCGTAGCTCGAACCTGATTCTCAAACTCGCCACTCCAGGCAATGGAGTATCCCTTTGGCAAGTTAATAGAGCTTTGAACGCGTGCTTGTGCCTCCGCAATTGTGCCACCCAGATCACGTCCGCGGACGCTGAACTTTACGCCGATAAATCGCCTGTTGTTATCGCGATAGACAAATGCCGGTCCCGTGCGAGTATCAACTGTGGCGATCTCGCCGAGGCGGATACGTTCACCACTGACGTTGGGTACGAGGAGTCTTTTGATGCTTTCCACATCCTTTCGATCCTGGTACGGATATCTGATCCGAATATCAAATTTCCGTTCATCTTCGTACTTCACATTTGCCGTCTTCCCTCCAATAGCCATTTCAATAACGGCCTGCGCATCGGCCGTTGTAATGCCGTAGAGCGCCATCTTCTGTTCGTCAAAACGAATCTGGATTTCCGGCTGACCGATGTTCCGGAGAATACCGACGTCCTTTACACCATCAACCGGCGCGATCGCTTTTAGAACTTTATTAGCGATTTCATCAAGAACCTCAAGGTTCGGACCATAGATTTTCACCGCATTGTTTGCGTTCATACCCGCAACCGCTTCCGCGACATTATCGATGATCGGTTGAGAATAGTTGTAATTGATTCCCTGATAATGCTTGAGTTTCGCATCAATCTCGGCAATGAGATCGTCAGTGCTTATCGGCCGCTTCCAATCTTCCTTCGGTTTGAGGTTGACCTGCATTTGGACGTAATAAAATCCGCTAGGATCGGTACCATCATTGGATCGTCCAGTCTGTGAAAGCACGCCGTTGACCTCGGGAAACGTCCGCAACTCATTCCTCAGTGCGCGAACAGTTTTGACGGTCTCTTGCAGAGACATACTCATAGGCATCTTCGCCTCAACCCACAGAGCCCCTTCATTCAATTGCGGCAGGAATTCCGTTCCGAGGAACGACGTGGAAGCAACCGATACGAAGAGCGTCGCAACGGCAACGATGAGAGAGAGCTTTTTATGTCCATAGGCCAATGTAAAGGCCTTTTGGACAGCACTTTCCAGTGCACGGATGACCGGGTTTGAACGTTCTCGGACATTCTTCCGCAGCAGAATTGCGCAAAGCACGGGTACAAGGGTCAGTGTAAAAATCAATGCACCGATGAGGGCAAAACCCAATGTGTATGCCAAGGGGGCAAACATTTTGCCCTCCACCTTCTGGAAACTGAAGATCGGCACGAGTGCGGTGATGATGATAAGCTTCGAGAAGAAGACTGCCTTACCCGCTTCGGCTCCTGTTCTCTTGATGAGACCGAGCTTACTCATTGCATCAAAACGCTCCATGCCTATTCGATGCGACAGCCTGTCTAGTGCTACGAAGAGGCCCTCGACCATCACAACGGCTCCGTCAATGATGATGCCGAAGTCAACGGCCCCTAACGACAGCAGGTTGGCACTCATGCCATTGAGTCGAAGCATGATGAAAGCAAACAGAAGCGCCAGCGGAATCACTGCAGCTACAATCACTGTTGTGCGCCAGTCTGCCATGAAGAGGAATACGATGACCGTGACGAGAATGATACCCTCGATGAGGTTGTGCATAACCGTCGATGTGCAGTAACTCATCAGCACGTCTCGATCGTAGAAGATCTCCATCTTGACGTCGGACGGCAGAATACCTGAATTGAGTTCTGATAGCTTCTCTTTGGCTCGAGCAATCACCTGACTCGGATTCTCGCCTTTCCGCATGACGACGATGCCTTCGACAACGTCATCATTGTCGTTGAGCCCTACTTGACCAACCCGAGGAAGATCCGATTCCACAACCTCTGCAACGTGCTTCACGAGGATGGGCGTTCCTGCTTCGTGGGTAACGATGATGTTGCCGATATCATCAATAGTATTCAACAAACCTATACCACGAACCACGAAAGCCTGGCCATTGCGCTCAATCACATCACCACCAACATTGATGTTGGACCGAGACACGGCTTGATACACCTCAAGGGGCGTGATGTCGTACTTTGACATCAGCACGGTATTCACTTGGATTTCATAGATCTTCTGACGTCCACCAAAAGCCACAACGTCCGCTACGCCTGGTACGGAACGCAACTGACGGTCGATGACCCAATTCTGCAGCGTCAGCTGTTCACGAGTATCTCGTCGTGGGGCATTGATGACATATCGCAGGATCTCACCTGTAGGGCCGTATGGAGGTTGAACCTCCGGCTTTGCCTCCGACGGAAGATCGACGGTTCTCAGCTGATTGTTAACCTGCTGCCGGGCATAGGCATCGTCGACGTCGTCATCAAAGATGATCTTTATCACGGACAGACCAAACATCGATATGGATCGAACCGAGGTCTTCCGCTGAATCGGATTCATTGCCAGTTCAATGGGCATGCTGACAAATCGCTCGATCTCCTCAGCGCTACGTCCCGACCATTCGGTGACAATGATAATCTGGGTGTTTGTTACATCCGGAAAGGCGTCAACAGGCGTCTGGAGGTAACTGATGACACCGACAACAACGATTATGGCCGTTGCCGCAAACGTGAAGAGGCGATTCCGGAGGAAGAAGGCAAGAATGGATCGAATCGTGCGAATCATGATCAGTCCGTGAGCGCATCGTAAACAAACAGTTGCCCCTTACTGAGGACAACATCCCCGGTGTTGAGGCCGGACGTCACGTAGGTTCGACCTTCCACGGTCTCTTGAATTCCAACCTCCTGAACACGAAGATTTCGACGATCTCTGTAGACAACGACATACGCCTTGCCGGCATCAAACACAACGGAGGATGCTGCTACAGAGAGCATCTCACCTGGACGTGAATACCGCACCTTTGCAACAGCAGCCATCCCAGGTTTGAGTTTGGCATCGGCATTGGGAACACGCATTCGAACAGCCATTGTGCGGGTACGATCGTCAATGACATTGAAGACCTTATCTACCGAGGCAAGAATCAAACTGTCGGGATAGGCAACGGTAGTTATTTCAGCAGCTACACCCGGCGACACCTTTGAGATATCATTCTCATACACATCGGCCATCACCCATACTTCGTTGAGACGGGCTACCGTGAACATACTCGAACTGCGATCTGCACGGAGCGTCATATCGGTGTTCACATCCTTCCGAATGACGAACCCATCGATAGGCGCACGAACAACGTACTCGCTCTTGTTCGTGATGCCGTATATCCGATAGATCTCTTCAATTCGATTGAGCTCAGCCTCGGCTTTCGCAAGCTCTCGCTGAGCAGAAAGCACATCGCGTTCAGAGGCAAGCTTGCTTCCCAAGAGATCACGTTGTACCGCAAGATTCTTCTGAGCTAGGGCAAGGTCAGAACGTGCGTCCGCCAACTGCCGTTCATATTCAGCTACCTCACCGCTTCGGATGATGGCCAATACCTGCCCCTTACTGACGTAATCTCCTAGTTCAACGGTCACTTTCTGTACAGTACCGCCAACAAACGGAAATACGTCTATGAGGTGGTTCTCATCGGCGATCACACGTCCCGTCAGACTGAGGATACCGTGCATAGGTGTAAGGCGAACGGTATCAACACCGATTTGCCGCATCATTGTATCGCTGAGTACGAATGCGCGATGGCGTTCGCCGGATTGCTGATCCGCATCGCGGCATGCCGGCATCAATAGCAGGACTGTTAGATAAGCTACAGTGAGACCTGCACTACGGAGTAGCCAAGAGGTCTTCGCCAATAGCGATGCGTGCATCATCAAGCGCATTCGAATACTGCGCATCGATGACGTTCTGTCGAATAATGCTTTCATTGTAGGTTTCGATGAAGTCCACGAACTCAAGGAGTGAGACATTTCCCTTGCGGTAATTTTCGATGATGTTGTCCGTAAGGTCGATTGTCCGCTTAAGGAATTGCGGATCGACACTTGCACGCTGCTGCGACAGAGATCGCCAGCGGTCAACGGCATTTCGAACGTCAGTTTCAACAGCTCGACGAACCCGTTCCAGGCGGGCTTTGGCTGCTCGCACTCTCGCTTCTGCTGCTTCACTCGCCCACTGCTGCCGATTGATCACCGGTAATGGAAGGGAAAGAGTAACGCCAAAGAAGTCCGGTGCATAACTGCCGGCCTTATCGTACGATACGCCAACAGATGGCTCAGGAACAGCTCGGCGATACGTTGCAAGGCGAGCCTGTTCGGCAGCACGAACGTCGAATGCTGCAGCCATCACGTCAGCCCGGTTGATCATTGCACGTTGAATAAGGGAGTCCATACTCAATCCCACCAACCAAGCCGGGACATTCACCGACGTTGGTGCATCAGTTGGCAGCAAGGGGCCATCAACTCCAGCGAGAGAGCGCAACCGTGTTTCGGCTGCCGAAGCAGTTCGTAGGGCTTCGGCACGATCCTGATCAATGGCGTAGGCCGCAGCCTGTATGCGAAGCAGATCCTTCATGGCCACATTGCCCCGTTCCAGCTGCGTGCGCATACCATCAATGATTGGCCTTAGCAGTTCAAGCTGGTGAGAGAGCGCATCCAGCGTGCGCCGGGCATAGACCAAGGTTGTGTACTCGGCTGCTGCATCTCGCAACACGAACTGCGTTTGCTGTCGTGCAATCTCATCAGCGGCTTCTGCTTGAGATCTCAATGATCCCGCCTCTGCGGACCTGACGCCGGCTATTGGTAGCTGCTGACTAATTGCAGCCGAGAACTGACCATTACGAGTCAGGTCAAACCACGTTCCGAGACTTCTTGTGTAGAGTGGGAACTCAGCGTTGATATCCGGATTTGCCGCCAGACCCGCATTCTCTGCGTCATACCGAAGCGCATTTGCCTCTTCGCGCTGAGCAGCGATAATGGGCGAACGATCACGAACGCGGAGCAGAATCTCGCTTCGCGCAACACGAAGTGTGTCAGGGGGCGTACCAAATATGAGTGACCCGGCAAGAAGGATTGTGTGGAGCACTGCCATGCCACGAAGATCAACATGACATTCTGAAGGGCCCCTTAATACAACCTTAAAATATGCTTAATGCCGCAGTGCCGCCGGAATGTGGAGATTAAACACATTCCCTTCTTCCGTGTCCGCATGATACGTGATACTGCCTCCATGAAGTTCGGCTATGCGATGTACGATTGCCAATCCTAGCCCCTTACCAGGCACATCCGGTGTAGGCTGGATGCGCACAAACGGCCGATACATGTCTTCTCGGTATTCCTCGGGGATTGGCCTGCCTTGGTTGATCACCGTCACGACCACCTCCTCAGGTTCGGCTTGAATTCGACATCGAACCCGACCGTCCGAAGTGTACTTTATGGCGTTTGCGAGCATGTTCGATATTGCTGTTCGGAGCAATGGAGCGGACCCGTGGACCTCCAACGGATAGGCTGCCGATGGCGATACATCAACATCCACGAGCACGCGTACACTTGGATTGGCAATACTGACTACCTCAATGGCATCGAACGTCAGCTCATCAAGACGAATTGGTTCTCCGCCCCGAACAGATCGTGCTGAGTCCAGCCCGGAGAGAAAGAGTAATGATGAAAGCAACTCCGATGATCGGTGATGCACCTCTGATATCTCGTCAAAAGCAGCCTGGTAATGACCCACGTCCTGTGGCCCATTCCGGACACGATCCAAAACTGCTGTGATCACAGCCACCGGCGTGTTCAGCTCATGGGATGCGTAGTGGACGAAATGCCGCTGAAATTCAAAAGACGAGCGGAGCCGATCGAGTGTTCCGTTGAATGACACGGCAATCTCCGCCAGCTCATCCCCAGTCTGATCAACCGGCAAGCGTACACTAAGATCATCCGGACTGATTGCACTGATTGCGGCACGAAGACGCGTAATCGGACGCAGTGTGCGTGAAACGAAGCTCCGACTAGTCGTAACAACAATAGACAGCCCCACAATAAAGGCAGCAACAAGCGCCGTTGTAAGGTGCTCGATCATTCGCAGCCCTGTGACATCCAGTGCTGAGGCAAGCGCTACGTAATCACGTCCGGCATGGTTGTAATGTAGGCCATACACCTCGTTATCATTCTCTTCCGATCGCCATTCGCCTTCGCTGCGAATCTTTTTCAATATGGCGGGATCGTACGAGATCGGTGTGTCGTCCAGACTTGCATAAACAACAGCACCCTTTTCGTCGAATATGATCACCTTCTCGTCAAAGAGACTGTGAATCGTTTGCACGTCCAGAACATCCATCAGATCAGAATCTTTCACGCGAATCTCGTAGAGTAGTCGCGTGGTGACGACGATCCGGGACTTCAGACGTTCGTAGAAGACCTCTTCACGGTACTGTCGGTAAATGACGTAGATCGACACGAGTGCTCCACCAAGCACGAGGGCAAACATGCCAACGTAGAGAACATAGAGTCGACGGCGTAACGTCATGGTTCACGCTCGGAAAGAGAGTATCCGAAACCCTGGCGCGTATGAAGCAACTTCGTATCGAACGGCTTATCGATCTTTTGTCGCAACAGGGACATGTATACCTCTACAGTGTTCGTTCCAGCATCGAAGCCTACATTCCACACTCGCTTAGCAATCTCTGCCTTGGAAACAATTGCACCAACGTTTTCAGCAAGCAGAGCGAGAAGTTGAAACTCTTTAGGCGTCAGAGGTATTCGCGTCCCACCTCGATATACCGACTTGGTTCGCTGATCAACAATGAGGTCTGCTACACGGATCTCATCGGCCGTTTCGGGTCCACGCTGAGAACGCCGCAAGAACACATTCACCTTGGCGAGGAGCTCCCGACCATGGAACGGCTTCGAAATAAAATCATCGGCGCCGTTCTCAAACACTTGCATCTTCGTGTCAAGATCGCTGAACGCGGTCAGCACGATGATCGGAACATTCTGGTCTTTAGACCGTATCCGACGACATAAATCAACAGCCGAAACACCGTGAAGCTGAAGATCGAGTAGAATCACATTGAATGACCGAGACGTGGTCAGGTCCTCTGCTTGGTGAATATCATGAGCAGTGAAGACAGCACAGTCTATGCTCTCAAGCAACCCTTGCAAATGTTGTGCAAGAGTAACCTCATCTTCGACAACCAAGGCAGTCCTCACGATCGCTCCAGCCTTTCGATATGGGCAATGATAAGGGGCTTTGTGGACCTACAGGAACGCAGGTGTTCATGTATCAGAATCCAGGAGAGAAGTGCCACTTCACCCACCATACGCTTCCGCGGTCTTCAGCTCATTGTTCAGCGCATAGGTAAATCCCTTCTGCAGTGCGTATGCGCCATGTCGACCGTTTTTATCGACCGCCAGGATGCCGACTTGGAACTCTTTCCAATTCGCATGCTTCTTTACAA
>VEQR01000094.1 GCA_018883125.1 Candidatus Kapaibacterium sp. | reverse complement strand
GCACGACCTCACGCGGCATACGTTCTTCACCGATCGCGAAGTGGATCAGCGAGCGGGCGGTCTGTGCCCCATAGTATGCTGTGGAAGGGACGGCGATCTCGCCCATCGTGTCGCGTTCAATGCGTGTACTCATGATCGTGCTATGGTGATTCGTGAATGATTCCAGGGAAAAGCCGCAGAGCGCAGCGGCCGCAAAAATACGTCAGGGGGCTTACCAGACCAGTCGTCCGGCAAGACGCAGCGCCTCGATGGCGGCGGCATAGGTATCGAACTCGGTCTGCGCACGGCGGGTGATGATCTCAACAAGTGACTGCTGTGACTGACGCACGTCCATGTCGTCGACCAAGCCCTGACGATATGCCTCCAGCGTTACGTCGGCGTTGCGTTGTGCTGCCTCCAGCGTTCGGCGTTCCGTATCCAACACGCGCCTTCCCTGCTCATAGCGCTCGATAGCACTTGCCAGCTGCAGACGCATCTGCGAACGCAGGTCGTCGATCTCGGCACGTCGGCGCAACGTCTCCACGCGAGCCATCTCGGAGGCCTGGGCATCGGCCGCTCCGCGGAAGATGTTGTAGCGCATCTGCAGTCCGGCGCTCCACCCCGTGGTGCGGTTCTCAAGAATGAAGCCGGCCTCGGTGGTGTTGTTCGTCAGCTGCAAGCCCCCTACGGCATCGATGCGCGGCCAGAACGAGGAAGCGATCTGACGTTCCGAGGCCGTTGCGGCCTGCACCTGACGTTCGGCGGCAAGTATGTCAGGATTGCGTCCGAGCAAGGCCGCTTCTAGCTCTGCGGCCAATGGAAGGGGCGGCATGGCGATCGATGTGTCAACAGCAAACGAGTCGCGCACGTCCCGCACAAGCAGGGTGCTGAGTCCGGAGCGCGAGAGTTCGCGAGCCGTGCGCAGACGCTCTGCCTGGACGCTCACATTGTTGCGATCGATCTCGGCCTGGGCGACGGCGGTGGCAGAGGCCTGACCTGTTTCGCGTCGGCGTTGCGCAAGTTCCAGACGCCGTTCTGCCAGAACAAGAGCTGTGCGCGCGCCGGCCAATGCACGCTCGGCGGCAACCACACCCACGTAGCGCGTCATCACGTCGGCGATCACACGGGCATAGGAGCCCCGTGCCCGCTCGCGCTCGGCATCGGCCAGACTCGACATCTGATCATCCACGGCCATCATACGGAAGCCATCGAACAGCGTCCACTGCATGGTGGCATTGGCATTGATGTTGGTAAACCCCGCTCCTGCACGATCAATGCTGACGCCGCTGGCTGTGCGCTGAGAGATGTTGTTCACTCCCGTAACGCCGTTGGCCGTAGCGTCAAGCGTCGGATAGTATCCGGCCTTGCCCGTGCGCTCCATCGCGTTTGCCGTTGCGGAGTCGAGCCGAGCGATGGCAAGTCGGAAGTTCTTGCTGATGGCCTCGCTCAGCGCATCGGCCATGGTCAGCCGCTGTGACATGAGGAAAGGGGCTTGCAGCACCAGAGCGAGCGCAAGCACAAGGGTATTACTGGCGACCTTACGCATGCTGCACCGCCTTTGTCTTCTTCAGACGCGACATCACAACGTAGAGCGATGGTATAACGTAGAGCGTCAGCAGCGTCGAGATCATCATTCCACCCACCACCACCACGCCCATGCCAACGCGGCTTTCCGAGGCAGCACCGAGCGACAGAGCAATGGGAAGCGAGCCAAGAATGGTGGCCAGCGACGTCATAAGAATCGGACGGAACCGCAACGAGGCGGCATCCAGTGCAGCCTGCATCCGGCTAGCCCCCTGCTCAAATCGCTGATTGGCAAACTCCACGATGAGGATGCCGTTCTTTGTCACAAGACCAATCAGAACGATGCAGCCGATCTGCGAAAAGATGTTCAGCGTGTCACCCGTGATCCATAGCGACACAACAGCGCCTGATAAGGCAAGGGGCACGGTGAGCATGATCGTGAGCGGATCGATCCAACTCTCGAATTGCGCCGCAAGGATCAGGTACACCAGGGCAAGTGCAAGGATGAAGGCAAACAGCAGCGATGACGAGCTCTCGGCATAGTCGCGCGAAGCACCCGTGAGCTCGGTCGAGAATCGTTCGTCAAGCGTCTTGGCTGCCACCTCCCGCATGGCCGTAATGCCATCGGCAATGGTCGCCCCCGGAGCAAGGCCGGCGCTGATGGTGGCGCTCACCGAACGGTTGTAGCGATAGAGCTGCGGAGGAACACTCCGCTCGCGCAGCGTAACGAGGTCGACAAGGGGCACCATGGCCCCCGAAGCCGTGCGCACGGAAACATTGAGCACATCCGCCGGTGTGGCGCGAAGAGATCGTTCGAGTTCACCGATCACTTGGTATTGTTTGCCATCGCGGACGATGTAGCCAAAGCGCTGACCCGAGAAACCGGACTGGATCACCGTTGCGATGTCGGCAAGGTTTACGCCAAGAGCGCGCGCCTTTGCGCGGTCCACCTCAACGTCTACCTCCGGCTTGGTGAACTTCAGGTTCACATCAACAACACTGAACGCCGGATTCTGCTGCGCCTGCTCAAGGAGATTCGGCAGAGCCTCACGGAGCGACTCGATATCGGGCGCCATGATGACCACCTGCACGGGAAGTCCGGCCCTCTGTCCGGTAGAGATCGTCTGCTCCTGGATCACCACCGCCCGCACCTCGGTAGCATCACGCAACATCTTGGTGAGCATTGCGGCAATGGCCATCTGCGATCGCTTTCGGTCCTGCGGATCTACGAGGATTAGCCGCGCAAATCCTGCATTGCTTCCGCCCGAAAGAAAGAACGGCGATGTAACCGTGATGAGCAGCTTTCGCTCCGGCACTGCGCGCTGAATGCGCTGCTGCAGCGAGTCGATGATCACATTCATCCGGTCGTACGTGGTGCCCTCGGGTGCCGTAAGGTTCATGGACATCACACTACGATCCTCCAACGGAGCAAGCTCGCTCTTGAGCATGCCGCCGATGCCGAACAACGCAGCAACCGACACAAGCATTGCGAGTGCTGCACGAAGGGGGCTTCGCACGATGGATTCTACGCTTCGTGAGTAGGACGAGGTGAGCCACACAAAGAATGGCTCCGTGACGCGGACAAGCCAGCCCTGCTGCGGCGAATGACGCAGGATGGCCGTGCTCATCATCGGCGTTAGCGTAAGCGACACCAATGCCGATACCAGTACCGATGAGGCAACCACCAGGCCGAACTCCCGGAAGAGACGTCCAGTAATGCCCTGCAGGAAGATCACCGGCAGAAACACCATGGCCAGCGTGATGGTAGTGGAGATGATCGCAAACGTGATCTCGCTTGCCCCCTTCTCACCGGCCGAGCGGGGGTCTTCCCCATTCTCGATCCGCTTGAAGATGTTCTCCATCATCACGATGGCATCGTCCACAACAAGACCTGTTGCCAGCACGATGCCCAGCAACGTCAACAAGTTTATGGAAAATCCAGCCGTCCACAGGAAGAAGAAGGACGCAACAAGTGACACCGGAATGGCCACCACCGGAATGATGGTGGCGCGCCAGGTGCGCAGAAAGAGGAAGATGATCAGCACCACCAAGGTAAAGGCAATGACCAGCGTCTCCTGCACCTCCGAGATAGCACCGCGGATGAAGCGTGTATTATCGAAGGCCACCTTCAGCTCGATCCCATTCGGAGTCGAAGCTAAAAGCTGCTTGTAGCGTCGATAGAACTCGTCGGCGATCTCGATCTGGTTCGCACCCGGCTGCGGCGAGATGGCCAGAGCCACCATCGGCACTCCGTCGCGCTTGAGCACCGTGCGCTCATTTTCCGCTCCAAGGTACACACGGGCTACATCACCGAGGCGCACCACGCCCCCTTGCTCATCGCGCAGGATCAGGCGAAGGAAGTCGTCGGTAGTGGAGAGACGTCCAAGCGTGCGCAAGGACAGTTCCATGGTTGCCCCCTCCAGACGTCCCGACGGGAGCTCGACGTTTTCGCGGGCAAGCACGGCGCGCACATCAGACGGTGTGAGCGCATACGAGCTGAGCTTCTGCGGATCCATAACGATGCGCATCGCGTATTTCCGCTCGCCCCATATCGTGATCGAGCCGACGCCGGTAATGGTCTGCAGACGTTCTTTGAGGACGTTTGCGGCAAAGGCGCTCAGCTCGTTCAGCGATCGGTCGCGGCTCTGCACGGTCATCACCACAACGTTGTTGCTGTTTGACTCGGCCTTGGCCACCACGGGCGGATCAACATCGGCCGGGAGCTGGCGTTTGGCCCGCTCAACGCGGTCGCGCACGTCGTTGGCGGCCTGCTCAAGATCGCGCTCAAGCTCAAACTCCACCGTGATCGTTGAGCGTCCGTCGGCACTGGTAGAGGTGAGCGACCGAATTCCATCGATACCGTTGATCGACTCTTCAAGGGGCTCCGTGATCTGCGACTCCACCACATCGGCATTGGCACCCGCATAGGAGGTAGTGACCGAGATGTTGGGCGGATCGACGTTGGGGAATTGCCGGATACCGAGGAACGACGCGCCAACAAGCCCCATGACCACCAGCAGAATGCTGATGACCACGGCCGTGACGGGACGTCGGATGGAGAAGACGCTAATGTTCATCGCACTGTTGCCTTGACCGGTTTACCGGGCTTGACGAACAGGATGCCGGAGGTGACGATCGTGTCGCCCGCCGCAAGGCCCGCAGTGATCTGCACATGCGTCATCGTGCGAGCGCCAATGGACACCAGTGCCGCTTCGGCACGACCCGAGCGCACGCGGTACACTGTGGCGCCGTTCATATCTTGCACAACGGATTCAGCCGGAACCAGGATCGCATCGTTCATCGTGGCGCGGCGCAGCAGCACGTCGGCAAACATTCCCGCTGATATGCCGTTGCTCGAGGAAATCCGTGCCCGCAGGCGCTGCGTGCGGGTGCGCTCGTCCAACACCGGTTCAATGGCGCTGACCGTTGCAATGCGCTCAGATGTGTCGGCACTTCGAAGCCGCAGGCGCAGCTGACTCCCTACGCTCACCGTGCCAACGTAGCGCTCAGGAACAGCCACGTCCACATTCAGCGCACCGAGCGAGGTGAGCGTGGTGATCCGTGTGGATGGACCAACGATGGCTCCAACGCTGATCTGCCGCAGTCCCACACGTCCTCGGAAAGGGGCTCGCACTTCCGTCTTCGCGATCTGGGCATCGATCTCGGCGACCTCTGCCGTGCGCATCGCCGCTTGTGCCTGGGCCGTCTCGAGTTCTTCCTGCGAGACACCGTCGACGGATTTCATGGCCTTGAGACGTTCGGCGCGCTTGACGTCAAGTTGACGTTGCTGCTCGAGCTTTGAGCGCCGTGCCACGAGGTCATCGTCGACGAGTTTCACCAGAAGCTGGCCCGCGTTTACATCGCCCCCTTCACGGAAGCTGATCGTCTTTACGCGTCCGGACACCTCCGTCCGCACGTCGATCGACTCGTCGGCCGTGATCTGTCCGGTAAGCTTCACCTCGTCGGTGAATGGCTGCGGCTGAATCACCATGGCCTCCACCGCGGGCGCCGGCATCGCCGCCGGACCACCGCCCGGGGCTGCCGGACGCTTGCCATCGGGTCCCGCACTGCCGGCCCCGGAGCGCCACTTCCAGACCCCGACGACCACGAGCAGAACCGTCCCTGCCACCAGGGCAATTTTGCGAGTATTCATTCGGCAAACTTCGGGAAAGTTGACGTGCTTTTCGACCTCATTGCCAAGGCAACGAAACAAGCACACAGAACGCTACCGGTCTGCCGTGCTATCTCTATCTATGGTACAACAAGAATGACAACCGACTGCGTACCAGACGCCACCACGTTGAGTCCGCGACGAAGTGCGCTTACGGCTATCAGTGTGCCGTCCACTGAATGTTGCACATCTCTGGGTAAGCACTGACCAATCACATCGCACACAAGCACGCCAGAAGTAGGAGTAAATGGCAGTTGCACATAAGCATCGGTTGCAGATACGCAGATAGGTGCTGGCATTGCTTCGCGCAATGTCAGCTCACGAACAGCTGACGTCCTCCGGCTGTATCGACGAATGCCGCAATCAGTGGCAATGAACAAATCGCCGTTCCATAATGTGGCATCTACAATAAAATTGCCGAACGTTCCATTATAACCCAATTCGTCTGATTTGAATGCAACACGTGTCATCGCAAACGTACCCTTGTCAACAACAAAAAGCGAGCGTGAGGAAATGTGGAGAATAGCATTTTCGCTCTCCTTAATCTTGATCAGATTCCCTGGATTCGAGTTCGGGAACTTGGGCACGGTATCCATTCGGATAACGTCCAATTCAGCATTCAGCAGAGCAAAACAAAACTGGAGTCGGCGATCCAACCCAGCAACAATCCAACCGTCGCGATATCCGTGAATATAATCGAGTCGAAATTCTGGGTCAACTCGTCGGATTTCCGAGAATACTCCTGTGCCGTCGAAGCGGTAGAAAATGGTATCATTTGAAGGACGTCCCCCTGCGTAACCGATCAGTTCTTGTCCACCTGGCCGGTGCCCAACACTGACGGGTGCACCTCTGATGAAGGAAGTCGCCATTTCTGACACCTCGCTACACGTTCCTTGCTCGTACCGATAAATCACCCTGACATACCTATTCTCTCCGACGGTGTCAATAATTCGTGAAGAACCAATAAGCAGGCTATCGAAGCCGTACGCCGTTACAAAATCAAAGCCAGCTGGTGGAACGCACCGCTGGTTCCTTGACTGAACCTTTCCATCTGTGTATTTGGTAAGCCCCATTCGAGTTGTGTAGTAGACGGCACGATCCCAAGTGGTGAATTGAGGAACGCCCCCGTAATACAGAGCCGGGCCCGAAGCAGAGTCAACCAACGTGAAGACAGTGTCAGTTTGTCCACGAGTGTAAACGGCAAACGTATCGTTCGTCTGATCCTGGTTGTTACGAACCGAAACGTACGTTCTTCCATTGGAAGTCACGGCAAGTCGCACTACGCTATTGAATCGTGCTGTGATTTGACTGACTGGCGTCCACTCGACCGGGACATATTGTGCATAACACGCATTGGTCAACGCGAGCAGTACCAGAGCCAGTTCGACTACGTGCTTCGTCATATTAGCATCCATCCTCACAGGGCTTGGCGTACTGGGACTGGCCAGAGCATGGGCCAAGACGTTCTTTTGACAACAGCTGAATTTCCCGAATTATATACCCTTCGACAGTTCGCAAACATATTGAGTATATCCTCCTACAGCACGCCGTTCCGCACGCCTGCCACTTGCACGACTTCACCTTGGCCGGTGCCGAGCCATAGTGGGGTGGTGGACCGACCCACCCGGTTTCACACACCGCTGTGGTAGGGTCCACAGTGTATTCACAACAGACCCATGTGCCACAAGCTGCCGTGTACACATTTGCTCGCTTGACAACCTCAGGACATTCAGGAGTGTTCGCGGCCATAGTCCACTGACTTAGGAGTCCAAGAATCACATATTCCTTAAGTCCGTCGAGTTTTTGGTGAAAGTATGACTTGACGTCGAAGCCGCCACAACCCCCAGGAGCAGTCCAACCAATAACTACTACATCCTCAACCACTCCAGCTGCAGTTGAGCATATGCGAGTTCGATACTCAACATCGGCAATGCAATCCGGCGCCTGGAGTGTAACCTTCACTACTTGAGGTGCTGACCATGCACCACAACTATCATGAGAAATGGCACAATCCCCATCCCATTGCGTGTTCGGCTGAGACATAGCCTGAGCGACAAATAGGAGTAGAGAGAACGAGAGAGGAATCAACCGATTCATGATTGCGTCTCCTTAGACGTGATAAAAAAGCACTAGGCATTACACACAAATCAACTACAGCAACAGAGTTACGAAATGCCATCGAATCGAGCAAGCACATATGAGTGGCAAGTGCAGATGTAAGGACTGACGTCAATGACTTTGGTTCGCCTTGCAGCATGCACTAGGAAGGGCGATGACAAAGACAGTGAAGAAGTTTGATGGGGTAGCAGCGTGGCAGCGAATTGGGATTGGGCCAACGATTATCGTGGGAGCGGAACGTGCGCACCGCATTTGAGATGCTTGACGAGTTCGTATAGATCACGTTGGCAGAGCCGGCCAAAGTGATTGGGTAACAGTATTCAGCCTTGATCTACGTATCAAGTGGTACGCGCATCGATCTCGGCGACCTCTGCCGTGCGCATCGCCGCTTGTGCCTGGGCCGTCTCGAGATCTTCCTGTGAGACTCCGTCGACGGATTTCATGGCCTTGAGACGTTCGGCGCGCTTGACGTCAAGTTGACGTTGCTGCTCGAGCTTTGAGCGCCGTGCCACGAGGTCATCGTCGACGAGTTTCACCAGAAGCTGGCCCGCGT
>VEQR01000180.1 GCA_018883125.1 Candidatus Kapaibacterium sp. | reverse complement strand
CGAATCTGCCGGAGGAGCGGTAACCGTTCATGGCTAATATCGTGACCACTTTCCGGAACATGTTCCGGATCGAAGAGCTTCGCGATCGCATCATCTTTACGCTGATCGCCTTGCTTGCCGTGCGCGTAGGTTCGCTCATTGCGATCCCGGGCATCGACACGGCATCACTCAAAGCAGCTGTTAATGCTAACTCGGCTGACAGCGGCATCTTCCAGATCTACAACCTCTTCGTTGGTGGCGCGTTCGAGAACGCAGCCATCTTCGCACTTGGGATCATGCCGTACATCTCGGCAAGCATTATTCTGCAAATCGGTGGCGTGGTGCTTCCGCAGCTTCAGAAGATGCAGCGCGAAGGCGATGACGGACGTCGTAAGATCAATCAGCTCACGCGCGTGTTGACGATTCCTATCGCTGCACTGCAAGCATGGGGCGTCACGATTAAGCTCGTGAATGACTACGGAGCTTCAATTCCCGACCACGGTCTCTTCTGGACGATATCCAGCGTGCTCATCATGACTGCCGGCACGGTCAGCCTGATGTGGATCGGTGAACAGATTACTGACCGCGGTCTTGGCAATGGTATTTCGCTGATCATCTTCATCGGCATCATCTCCCGTCTGCCGGTTGGTATCTATCAGCAATTCGTGACATCTGGTGCTGATAGCCAGATTGGCCGCGACCTTGTGATTGGCGCGATCTTCCTTACGCTGCTCCTCGGCATTATTGCCGTTGTGATTCTCATCACCCAAGGGGCTCGGCGGATTCCGGTGCAATACGCCAAGCGTGTTGTTGGACGCAAGGTGTATGGTGGCACAACGCAGTACATTCCACTGCGTGTGAACACAGCAGGCGTTATGCCAATCATCTTCGCTCAGTCGATCCTCTTTATCCCAGGTACCATCGCGTCATTCTTTCCAAATGTTGAGTTTCTCCGCTCGATCGAGTTCGCTCTGCGTCCGGATGGATTCATTTATGCGCTGCTGTATGGCCTGATGATCGTATTCTTCACGTACTTCTACACTGCCATCGCGTTCAACCCGAAGGAAGTGTCGGACAACATGAAGAAGAATGGTGGCTTCATCCCGGGCGTGCGCCCAGGTAGCGCCACTGCTGAATACATCGAAAACATTCTTACCAAAATCACGCTGCCCGGAGCAATCTTTCTGGCCATTATTGCAATCCTTCCAACGTTTGCGATCAATGTCCTTACCGTGCAGCCTGGTTTGGCATCGTTCTTTGGCGGAACTAGTCTTCTCATCGTCGTCGGTGTCGCTCTCGACACGCTTCAACAGATCGAGTCCTATCTCCTGATGCGTCATTATGACGGCTTCATGAAGACAGGAAAGATCAGGGGGCGTGCAGGAGTGGCCTCCTAAGGTCGATGTCTCCGGTCAACGTTCGTGTTCCCGTTCATGACGCGGAAGCGATCATGAAGATCGAAGCAGCGTGTCGTGTTGTTGCTGACGTTTTGCAACATCTTCGATCACACGTTGTTCCGGGAGTGGAGACGTTGGAGCTTGATGCCATCGCGGAGGATTTTATCCGAACGCGGGGCGGTGAACCAGCTTTCAAAGGATACGAGGTAGACACAAAGGTGTATCCATACACGTTGTGTGTCAGTATCGACGAAGAGGTGGTTCACGGTATGCCGAGTCAGCGAGTCCTGAAAGAAGGACAGATCGTCTCGGTAGATGTAGGAGTGAAGCTGGATGGGTACTACGGGGACAGCGCTTACACATTTGCGGTTGGCGATATCTCTGAAGACAAGCAGCGGCTGCTCGATGTGACGCAGGAGTCACTTCAGCTGGGCATTGAGCAGGCAGTGGACGGACATCGGGTGTATGACATTTCCCGGGCCGTCCAAACGTGTGTTGAAAATCAAGGATTCTCGGTCGTTCGGGAGCTCGTGGGTCATGGCATCGGCCAGCACCTGCATGAAGAGCCCCCTA
>VEQR01000179.1 GCA_018883125.1 Candidatus Kapaibacterium sp. | reverse complement strand
GGACCGTTGGATCGCACAGCATCACTGTTGAGCCCCTTGATAACGATGTGAACATTACACCGGGGATGGCCGCCGATGATGCATCACGCCACGCCATTGCCTCTCTGGAGTTCGCTTTCGAGAATGTCCGCTCAGGTACCTTTGATGCTGTTGTGACGCTGCCAATCAATAAGCATGCGCTGGGTCTGGTTGGCTGGCAGTATCCTGGGCAGACGGAGATGGCTGCGGCTTTTGCCGATGGTGAGCCACTCATGGTGCTGTGCACTCGCACGCTCCATGTTGCTCTGGCCACCGTCCATATTCCCCTACGCGATGTTGGTGATGCTCTCTCGACTGATGCGGTCCTTCGTCGGATTATTCAACTTCACAATCATCTGCGCACGCGTGCGGGAGTCACTTCGCCCCGTATCGCCGTATTGGGGCTTAATCCCCATGCTGGAGAGCAGGGGCGCATCGGCACGGAGGATGAACATATTATCCGTCCAGCCATAGATCATGCCAATCAGATGGGAATAGACGCAACGGGACCCGTGGCTGCCGATGGCTTCTTCGGCTTCGGGGCATACCGGAACGTTGAAGGCGTCCTGGCGATGTACCATGATCAGGGGCTCATCCCTCTGAAGCTCCTCGCCAAAGGGGCTGGTGTTAACGTCACTGCCGGACTCTCCATCATCCGCACGTCGCCAGATCATGGTACGGCGTATGACGCAGTGCACCGTGCTGATATTGATTCGGCAAGTACATGCTTGGCCATCGAGATGGCCATCGAGATGTCACAACGTCGTAGTTCGTGATCCACGAATTGATGCCGTAGCATTCGGCAGAACAACTTCTCCGAGTTTACCTCCGTTGAACAGGAAACAGGAGTTGGTATGCAGTCGCGTCGTGAAATCCGATCAGGTATAACTGTTATTCTCGTTGCATTGCTCTTCCGCATTGTGATGATCGGAACGCCCAAGCCACGAACGGATCTCATCGCACCCTTTCAAAGCTCGGACACGACGAGCGAGCATGCAGTCATTGCCTTGTTGCCGGTCATCTTTTTTGACTCAGCCTCATCGGACATTCCGGAGAGATATGACCTAGAGCCACTTCCCGATGGAAGCGCTACTGGATATTATGCAACGTTACATGATGCGTACTTACGTGTTCTGGATGTGCTGGCCGAGCAGTTACTGACCAATCAGCAATACGTCGTGTTGCAAGGATTCGAGGAACGTACCGACTCAGTCGAAGACTGCTATCTGGCACGCTCCCGTGCGGAGCGTATCCGCAATTACCTTGTCTACGACCGGGGCGTTGATCCACGTCGCGTCCGTGTCCTTCATTCCAACACAAGGTGTTTGCCACCCGAGATCTCCGCTCGTGATGGTCGACGTCTCAATTGTGAGTATCGACGCGTGGAGATACTTACTCCAGCACGCTATCCGTTTCCCATCTTCATGCATGTGAAGCATGCTTCACCAGCAATCAGTCAGCTCAACAGTTCGTGTATAGTGACATTTGACGTTCACAGTGACTACCTAAACCGGTCGCAGAGACAGCAGCTCGGTACATTTCTTGACGCTGTGCCTTTGGGAGACGAGCTGAGTATCATCGCAAATGCCGATGTTGTTGGCAAAAGTGAATCCGACTCGCGCATAGCTCCACAGCGTGCGAATCGTGTAGCTGAGTTTATCCGGAAAGTTCGGCCCGACTGCCGCATCGTCATCGGAAACAAACACTCTGGTCAATCCCTACCTTTTGGGTTACCGTCACAGGATTTGCCGGAAATACGGTATCTCTGTCGTTCCGTGGTCATTCAGCACCGGAAGATCTCGCCTGACGGCACCCGGTAAAACGCACAAAGCCCCGAGACGGTGAGTCAGGGGGCTTTGCGAGCAAAAAAGACTTGGCGATTACCTACTCTTCCACACCAGTTCAGATGCAGTACCATCGGCGCAACGGGGCTTAACGACTCTGT
>VEQR01000093.1 GCA_018883125.1 Candidatus Kapaibacterium sp. | reverse complement strand
CTACTTGTTGACGGAGTGACATCGGTGGCGATCCAAGAGTTGTGCATCGATAGTTGGGGCGTCGATGCAGTTGTCTGCGGAGTTCAGAAGGGTCTGATGTGCCCTCCTGGGATTGGCATCATCGCCCTGAGTAACCGATTGGAAATGTTTGTAAGAAACAGTACAAGCGGACTTTACGCCAATGACTTGCGTCGTGTTCTTGAAACACACGACAAAGGTCTCATGCTCTGGACGCCCCCTGTCAGCATTGTCTGTGCGCTTGCTGAAGCTACCGCGTTGATCATCGAAGAAGGTCTTGAATCCGTCTGGCGTCGGCACGATGAGCTTCATGCATTTGTCAGACATCAGGCTATTCACCGTGGATTCACCACCTTTGGTGAGGCGACCTCGCGGGCACTCGTTGCCGTTACCCATCCCGACGTCAAACGCATTCGCGAGTTACTCAAGCAGCGACACGAGATGCTTGTGGCCGATGGGCAGGACGAGTTATCAGGTGGCATCATGCGTGTAGGCATTTGCGGGTCGTATTCGTTGGACGATATGCGGGAGCTTTTTGTGGCCATCGACGACGTGCTGAATCATCTCGGGAACAATAAATGACTCATCGTATTATCCTCGCATCTGGAAATCGCCATAAGGTACAGGAGCTTCAGCAGCTGTTCCATGAAGGGGGCCTTGAAGATGTCGAACTTGTGCCAATGACGGAAGTTGTTGGTGCGATTGAGATCGACGAGACCGGAAGCACCTTTGAAGAAAATGCCTTTATCAAAGCAGAGGCGATCCATGCAATCACCGGTCTGCCTGTCCTGGCTGATGACAGTGGTTTGTGCGTAGACATCCTCGACGGCGCACCCGGTGTGCGATCCGCGCGCTTTGCCGGCACGGGAGCCACCGATGCCGATAACCGTGCAGCTCTGCGCACGGCGTTGTGTGACCGTGGCGCTGCATCATCACCGGCACAGTTTGTCTGCGTCCTCTGGTACATCGATTCTCTGCGCTCATTTGGCGTTATTGGAGATTCTCGTGGCCACATTCACGCTGAAGAACGCGGTGAAGGGGGCTTTGGATACGACCCGATGTTTGTGCCCACGGGTAGCAAGAGGACCTACGCAGAGCACTCATCGCAAGAGAAGTCCGATTCAAGCCATCGTGGAGTGGCCTCACGGAAGTTGATCCAACGCCTAGCGCAGATCAGGAATGATGCACCATCGCTGCCTGCAGATGCCGAACTAACGCTAGACGATCTGTGTCGCGCCTCGGTAGCTGCCGTTGGTGCTGATACTCTCCTACTTCGCACTATCGCGGCTAAGGTTAGCAATGCAAAGCAGGCAACGCGATTGTACGAGGCTATGCTGCAGACGTATCTCTTTGCCGGATTTCCGACAGCTCTCGAAGCACTTTCCATCATAAGCAATGCGTTTACAGCCGCGGGAATCAGCTTGCCTGATGGTATAGAAGATTACAACGTTCCCGAGTTCACCGCCCGCGGCGAGACACTTTGCCGCGAGGTGTATGGTCATGTCTATGAAAAGTTGATGCAGCGATTCGAATCTGTTTCTCCATCCATGCGGTCATGGATGATCACTGAGGGGTATGGTAAAACGCTAAGTCGCGCTGGACTGTTGGTCCGTGAACGGGAGCTCTGCATTGTGTGTATGCTTGCTGCACTCGAAAAACCCGCACAGCTCTATTCGCACGTTAGAGGAGCCATGAATATTGGAGCCGATTCCGATGATCTGGCCGTGTGCGTAAACGTCGTCGTTGAACAGTGCGGAAAAGACAAGGGGCTTGCGCTGCGAACGATCGTGCAAGGTCTGCTCGGAAGAGACAGGACCTAGCAAGCACTTATTATCCGTCGTATTTGAGCAGAAAGCTGCGCTGCTTAATGAGCGATGCCGAGCCCCATACTCCAAGGCCGCCCCTGATGTTGCCCAGACGGTAGTCGTAGGAGCTCCTTCTGCCCCCTCCAACAAGGTAGAACCACTCAAGGAAGGCTCCGTCGGGAGCGTATACTCGGAGTTCATGTTGACCGTACCAGCGGAAGACACCCCAGACGGTTTGTGAGGTTGTGAAGGGCGTTGCTCCAAGCGTTGTGCGTTCGTTGGCGATCAGGGTGCCGGAGCGGTCAAAGAAATCAGGCTTGGGTCGAACTGTTCGCAGATTCGTATCTGATGTCGGAGGATCGAGGTACGCACCATAACCAAGTGTGTCTAAGCAGGTCAATCCAATGATGTAGAGCTCGGTCCCCTGCACGGGGCTCCACGTTACCAGCAACGAGTCATCAACGGCTGTCAGGAGAGAGTCAGCTTGTGGGAAACGAATCCACGTCTTTGGAGGCGTTATCCACGCAAACGTTGCGGGGGTACGCGTCGAAGCCGTCAACGTTGCACCGTTAGCTCGGACGGCCACGGAATACAGAGTTGCCGCCTTCACACGGTAGCTCGTGTCCACGGCGCGATATGTTCCGCCACGCGAATCAGGAATAAACTCCATTGGAATGCTCACTCCGTCTGCAAAAACTGAGATTTTTGCATCGGGGAGTGATGCACGTTCAAAGGAGAAAGTGTCGGTAACCGGAAGCGTTTTGAGAATGCGGACATCCTGAAGGGGCTCCCCGACCAGAAGAAGGCCTTCCAGCATGATCTCTTCTTTGTAGTCCGTTGGCACAGGGTCTTCGCAGCCTGATGCGAGGATAGCCACGATCAGGGCCATGCCGGACAAAATGATATGACGTAGCCTGTTCATCAGAACCTCAGCTCCATCGAAATGGTTGGAAGAATCGGCAGAAGACGTACGTCACGCACCGTCGGAATTCCCTCGGTCGTCAGGAATGATCGGAACCAGATGTCGCGACGGGAATACACATTGTAGATGTCAAGGAATAGTCGGCACGGCAGACCGAAGAGAGTGGTATTGTAATTGACGTTGAGGTTCAGTTGGTGCGAGTTCGGCAGGCGCAGACCCCAACGCTGCGACGGGTTGACCATAACAACGCCCCCTTCCCAACCAGGCATGCGACCAGCAAGCGTAGACGTAGCACCGGTGTACGACTGACCCGATTGAAACATGAACGAGGAGCCAACTTCCCATCTGTCGTTTATTCGATAAAGCGCAGTGATCTTCAGATCATGACGGCGGTCGAACTTCGGACGGAACCAATTGCCGAGGTTGACGCTGTCGAATTTCGAATACACGAATCCAAGAGCATACCCAATCCAACCGGTGAGTCTGCCGGTCTTCTTCTGCAGAAAAAACTCTGCTCCGTAGCTGTATCCATTGCCGACGTAGAAGATATCCGACACCTGAACTTGGCGCCCTCGGTTCCCTTGCTGGAGTTCGTTGATGTTTGCCAGGTTCTTGTAATAGAGGTCAACGTTAACGTCATATCCACTATATGGGCGCGACTCCATCGACAGAACGTAGTGATCTGCTCTGCCAGGGGGCACAGAGCGATCTGATGGCAGCCAGGTATCGAAGAACGAAAAGTCCGGTGCCGACGCCAGACGCAGATACTGGTGGTAGACGCCCCAAGCGGCCTTCACGGAAACATCTTCATTGATCTGATAGCGAACGGCTAGTCGCGGGTCAATAAGCCACTGCTCGCTAGAGGTCCAATAGCCAGTTCGCAGGCCCCCTTGAAGGGTTACAGCATCGGTTACATTCCACGTGGTTTGCGCATAGAAGGCTTGCGTGTTGTCCCAAATCTCAAGCGCCGTGGTATCGCGAATCACCGTGTTATTCTGTGCAGATTGCTCGAAGAGCTGCACGTAGCTGAAGTTGTAGATATTGGCTTCGTATCCGCTCTTCACGCTAAACGTTTCCGCGGCAAACCATTCCAGCTCTGCCTTCGCCGTGTAATCAATGATGCTGTTATTGACGCCGAAGGATATGCCGGAGTTCTTTCCGTCAAAACTGTTGTCGTAGCGGCTGGCGCTAACCGTTACAACGGTAAATATCGTAGGATCGAAGATATGCGACCAGCGTGCTGAGGTTGCACGATTTCCAATACGCACACCAAAGTCGAGCCCAGGCTGAGAAAAGCCAAGATTATCACGCGTCATAAATCCGCTGAGCGAAACCTTGTCGTCCTCGCCAAGGTTCTGTGTGATCTTGGCATTAAGGTCGTAGAAGTTGAATGTTGGAAACGGCGTCTCGGGGTCTTCCGGAATGATTCCAAGAACCAGGTCGAGATAGGTGCGGCGTCCACCGAGAAAAAACGATCCGTTACCCAGAGGCCCCTGCACAGAGGCACGGGATGAAATCAACCCCAGGCCCACCAAGCCCTCGACGTGGTCTCTGTTGCCATCCTTTTGCGTGATGTTCAGAACCGCGGACATACGTCCACCGAACTCGGCTGGGAAGCCCCCTTTGATAAGGTCAACATCTTTAATGGCGTCATTGTTGAAAGCCGAGATGAAGCCAAAGAGGTGTGTCGGATTATACACCGTCATACCATCGAGCAGCACCAGATTCTGGTCTGGCGAACCACCGCGAATGAACAGACCCGATGAGATCTGCGATGATGTTAGCACCCCCGGAAGCATCTGCAGGGCGCGAAACACGTCGGCCTCGCCTCCGATACGGAGCTGACTGAGTTGTTCGATCGGAATGTTGACGCGAGAAATCGAGATTTGCCGTTTGTCTTCTTCGCGTTCGGCCGTAACAGTGATCTCACGTGCCTTTGACGTGTCTGACGACAACGCAATACGAACCTTCACAGCACCGCCGGCGACAATCGTAACCGGAGACTCTTTCCGTTGGTAGCCAACGTAGGTCGCAACCAGCTGATACTCTCCCGGGGGTATGCCGGAGAGCGAGAAGTATCCAGACTTGTTCGTGTAGGCGCCGAGCTTAAGACCTTTGATCGTGAGCGTCGCTCCGATGAGGGGTTCTTTGCTGATGGCATCTTCGACGAAACCGGAAACGCCTCCGCTGTTTTTGTCGGCGGGATCGTTTGACGAACGCGCACCGCTTGCAATGAGCGACACGGACGTGACGATGACGGTAAGGAGCAGGGAGAGGATTTTCACAAGGGGTGCAGAGGACGAACTTTGACGCGGATTGTTGCGTTACGAATCCCGTAAGACACGCAACGGCCACGAAAGGTTCCGTTGCGTAGTTTTGCACCGCAGCATTATCCATTTCCTTCGTTATCAAACATGGCGATCTATATCACCAGCGACTGCATCAATTGCGGCGCTTGCGAACCCGAGTGCCCCAACACCGCTATCTATGAGGCCGGTGCAGAGTGGGAACTTGCCGGTGCTAAACATTCGGACAGCACATCTCCGGGGGGATTCGGAGGTAACTTCTTTTCCGGCGAGTTCTACTTCATTGTACCCGACAAGTGCACGGAGTGTAAAGGGTTCCACGATGAACCGCAGTGTGCTGCGGTGTGTCCTGTGGACTGTTGCCTTCCTGATCCGAACAACGTAGAAACCGAAGAGCAGCTTCTGAAGAAGAAGGACTACCTGGATTCCATCGACACGATCCGTCTGCGTTCGTAAATCATGTTCGCGGAAATCCACGTAGAGCGTGGCCGAATCCGTGCCATTCTTCCCTGCCTTACGGGTACGATCATTCGTACGGAGACGGACACGTTCACATATCCGGGATGTCACGTCTACCCTGGAATCGTTGATAATCATGTTCACCTGGTTGGACTTGGTGAGCATCTTTCAATGGTTTCGCTGCATGACGCTTGCAGTCGTGACGAAGTTCTCACGCGACTTCGTAGTGCCGAACCGATTGATGGGTGGGTCCGTGCTGTGGGCTGGAATGAGACGCTGTGGGATGACCAACGTCTGCCTACACTTGATGAACTTGATGCGGTAACCGGGGATGTTCCGTTGTATGCTTCTCGCATCGACACGCATTCGGCATTGGTTAACTCCGCTGCAATGCGTCATGCCCGTGTTCAGTCATCAACGGCGCTGTTTATTGACGAGGACCTCGAGCCGATCTTTGCTGCTCTGCCGGCCCCTTCCGAGGAAACGCTTCGACGAATGATCGAGCGCGCATGTGCCGAGTGCGTTCGCCATGGTATCACCGAAGTTCACGACATGAATGTTGCCGTGGAGTGGTTGGAGGTGATGCGCAAAATGGCAGAAAGCGGACGTCTTCCGATCCGTATTCAGTCGTTTGTGGCTGCTCATCATCGTCAGTGGCAGCAGCTTGGACAACTTCCGTCGGGTGGTGAACTCCTCCGAGTTTGCGGCATAAAAATGTTTGCCGATGGTGCGCTTGGGTCGCGCAGTGCATTGCTGCGATCACCCTACGCCGATGATGCCTCAACCTGCGGACGTGAACTGTTGAGCGTCGAGGAAATGACCGAGCACATCGACGATGCCGTCATGGCCGGCTGGCCGGCCATTGCGATCCATGCTATCGGTGATGCCGCTGTGCGCAACGTTATTGATGCCTATGCCGCAGTCAGGGGGCGAGGCAATGCCGATGATGTGATCTTTCGCATCGAGCACGCCCAGCACGTTCATCCTGACGACGTCAAGCGCATGGCCGATTTCACCATTGTTGCCTGTGTTCAGCCCACGCACTGCATCAGTGATGCATCAATGGCGGAGCAGCGTCTCGACGGCGAGCGGTGCCAGTGGTCGTATCGATGGCGCTCCCTTTTGGACGCCGGTGTGCATGTTGGAGCTGGTTCGGACTTCCCGATAGAATCACCTGACCCTTTTGCCGGCATGAATGCGTTCATTCGCCGAACACCTCGTGGTTACGCCGCTCCCTGGAACGCTCATGAGTGCATCACCCACGAAGAAGCTCTCAAAGCCTTTACAATTGATGCTCATGCCACGTCGGGAATGGAGTATCGCCGAGGAATTCTCAATGTCGGTTATGACGCGGACTTCACCATTACCGATGTGGATCTACTCGACGCATCAAAGGTTGTTTCTTCATCGGACTGTGTTGTTGCGACAATTGTTGGCGGCATTCGCCGCTTTGAGCGATGAGACCAGACCTTCAATCGGAGTTCAACCGTCGAGTATCTGATCAGAGCCATGCGGCACTAGTAGCATCACTGGAACGACGTCTTGGCATACCGATCGATTTTAGGATCTGCGAAATGCCCATCATCATCTCGTCTGGCTTTGCCGAGGAGATGCAGCAGGCCGCGCAGCAGATTATCATAGAGAGTATCTCGCCTCAGAACATCATCCGCTCTCAGGCAACATTGCAGTCACGCTACACGGTGCCTCACGAAAGTGACCGTCCCCTTTTCAGCGTCGTTGATTTTGCCGTGACGGTTGATGCTGGTGGACGGTTCGTACCGAAGCTCATTGAGCTGCAGGGGTTTCCGTCGCTTTTCGGTTACCAGTGGGCTCTGATGTCAGAGTTTACCGGCGCGTATCGCCTGGATGGCACCCCGTTTCTCTCCGGACTTGATGAAGGGGCCTATCGATTGCTCCTTACAACATCGATCTTCGGTGAGTGTGATCCATCGGAAGTGGCGTTGGTAGAGATCGATCCGGATTCGCAAAAGACTCGTCCGGATTTTCTTGCATTGAAAGAGCTCATCGGACTTCAGACCATCAACATACGGGACATAACCACCCAGGGACGATCGGTGATGTACCGCGATGACACTGGGCGCCTACGTCCGCTTCGGCGGATATTCAATCGCGCCATCATTGACGAGCTTGACGACATGGGAGTTGAACTGGGCTTTTCCTGGAACGATGATCTTGATGTTGAGTGGGCCGGACACCCGAATTGGTACTTCCGAATCAGCAAGTTTCTTTTGCCACACCTGCGGCACGGTGCCGCTCCAACATCGCTTCTTCTGACGCAGCTCGACGAATTGCCGGATACACGCATCGACGAGATCATTGCCGCATCTGTGCTGAAACCGCTCTACGCATTTGCCGGCAAAGGGGTGAACGTGAACCCTACAAGGGCGCACGTGGACGCTGTGCCACACGATGAACGCTCCGGATGGATACTGCAGGAAAAAGTGCACTATGCCCCCTGTGTGCCAACGCCACAGGGTGATAACTATGTTGAGATTCGAATCATGCTGATCTGGCCCGAAACGTCGAACGCACCAATTCCCGTGATAACATTGGCCCGGACCGGTCGCGGCGCGCTTATGGGAGCGCGATACAACGTTGAGCCGTGGACGGGCAGCTCCGGCTGCCTGATAGTGTAACGCCGTGCGGCTGATTTCCTGTGAAGGGGGCTACTGGTTCAGCAGTGCTTCGATGCGAAGTGTGGCTTCCTCGAGGAATTGCTCTTCTGGGTGCAGACCGACTTCCTTGAACTGAATACGTCCGTCCTTGCCGAGGTAGAATTTCGTCGGAATTCCCGTGACGCCGTAATTGCCGACGACCGCGTCGGTTTTGTCGAGGTACATCGGAAAGGTCAAACCTGTGTTCTTTGCAAGGAAGTCCTTGACGGTCTGCACACGATCTGATGACTTTTCCCAAACGTTGACCACGGCGATGACGACGTTCGGGTTAGTGCGGTAGCGCTCGTACAGCTTCTGCAATGATGGAAAGGACTGCCGGCACGGACCACACC
>VEQR01000001.1 GCA_018883125.1 Candidatus Kapaibacterium sp. | reverse complement strand
ACGTCCACATGAACGCCGATCCCTTTGGAGTGCACATCCACTTGTGACAATTGCCCGTATAGAAATCCGCATCAAGCTCCGACACGTTCAACGGAAGATGTCCCGGCACGTGTGAGCCATCGATCACCGTGATGATACCCGCCCGACGACAGCGTCTGCAGAGCTCCTCCACCGGCATGCGAAGTCCGGTTGGACTGGTGATGTGACTGATGAACAGCAGTCGCGTACGGGGCGTAACGTGACGCCATATCAGCTCCAGGATGTCATCTTGCGACGGTGCAGGCATTGGCACCGAAGCGCGGACTACTCTCGCCCCCTTGGCGACAGCATATCGATTCCATGCCCTGTCGCACGCGCCATATTCATGGTCCGTGGTCAGTATCTCATCACCGTCCTGAAGCATCTGACCAAATGCCTGAGCTGCCAGACTCACACCATACGTAGCGTTGGCAACATAGACGAGGTTCTCCCGACGCGTTCCGAAGTACTCGGCAAGAGTCTGTCGGGCGTACTGCATCAAATGCATGATCTCCCGGAAATACAGCACGGGTTGCTGCTCAAGCCGCTCAATCCATGTACGCTGGTGGTCGAGGATTACACGGGGGCATGCACCGAATGAACCGTGATTCAAAAAGATCACGTCATCACGGAGAACAAAGTCGCGTCGATCAAGCATCATCGTTGCCGAGGGAGTACAGCGCGAACACTGCGGTTGGAAATGCGGCTCATTGGAGTGGCGTTATCTGCGCCTGATGTGATCTTGGTAACAATAGAGATCTTCTGCGCATCTACTCCAAGGAGCTCAGCAACGGCAGCCGCTCTTTTCTTTGCGAGGTTTCGATTGGACTCTTCCGTCCCAAGATTATCAGTCGATGCCACAAATGACACGGCACTGCCAGCAAGGATTGCTGCTCTTACGGCGTCAACATCGCGGTCGCTAACCGTGCGCGGAACGGAACTGTTGAAATCGAAGTAGCAGAGGGTCCGTACGTCGCCGTCTTGTATATCCGTGAATGCCACCTTGCCTATCGTAACCGTGCTATCGCGAACGCCGGCAATGACAAAACGTTCCTGAACGTCGCTCACCTGCCGATCGCCAACGCTCACCGTTGATCTGATGTTGAGCAATTCGGCCCCGTCTGCAAGCATTGATGGCTCTATGACAACCTTGAGTGCTGGACCTGTGCCGGCAACCTGGACGGGCTTTCCGCGAACGGTGGCACTGATCTGCTGCTCACAGGTTGTGTCGCACGTAACCACATGAGCAAAAGGAACGTATCCGGTCACATTCGTTTGTTCCGTTATCGACTCCGTTGCCGTAAGCACTTCCGAACGACCATTGATGAGGAACGTCACATTACGCTGTTCTTCCAGCAGCTGAGGTTCCTCCGGTGCAGGAGGTGTCTCCTTCTTCATGGAAATTCTTGAGACGTCAATACCCAAACGCCGAACAGCCCACGCGAATCGTTCGCGCGCCATCACCGGATCCTCATCAGCAGCAGCTGAACCGATAACCGTCAGTCTCAGCGAGGGGTCGCTGTCCATCCTGTCGCGGATAGCCTCGATGGTCCTCTGCTGCAATCGCTCTGCGTCATTTCGTCCAGCAAGCGGAATTGTTGAATTCGGCTCGAAGAACAGCACAGCCGGAACGTCCACGACGTTCTTCCGAATGCGCTTCTGAACCATCGGAACAACGATGGTATCTGCCGATGATGCGAATTCGATCTTCGACGAGATCATCGGAATGCGCGCAGCCGGCGGCGCTGGTAGCGGTGGCGGCGGTGGTGGAGCAGGTACCGACTTCGGAATACCATACCGCACGGATACGCCGGCCCGAACCGGAGTGATCGTCCATTGCAAGCTGGACGTGAGGTTTGTCAGCGGCAGTGCGACGCTCAGCTCAGGTGATACTTCCAGTCCCGACGTTGTCGTGATAGGCCAGCTCAGTGCCACACTGGCGAGGAACTGCGTGGTCACATCGGGCAGATCACCTTCATACGCATTACGTACGCGCTCGCCGTTGCTGTACTTGAGATTCGGATCGGTTGGGGATACGAGCTCTTCCCGCTGGCTGAACGATGCACCCACTGGTAAACCGATCATGGTACCAACGCGCATTCGCAGCGGGATCGACGGTATGGGGCGAGCAGACAGAAACGGCTCTATCCCCAGTAAGGAATACGATGCCGCAACGGTGTGCAGTGCCATGCCCTTCTGAACCGTTGAGCCAGTGATGACGTGCGAGATGAACTCCTCTTCGCTCAGATCTCCTGACAGGGAGTTCCATGATAGACGCGCACCAAGACGTAATGGCTCCGCATTGAGGTCGGCATCCAGATCATATGCAACCGTTGCCCCTATCGACAAGCCAAGGCCCACTCCGGATGTGAATGTTGCACAGCAAGATGGAACACCTTGTTTGACGACACTGAAATTGGATGCATGGAGATTAGGTCCGACCGACAGATCGCCCCCGATGTTGAACCGTGACAATGCAGTGTCCGGCTGTGCAAAGCATGCCACGCCGGCTGCAACCAGCATTGCCAATACTGCAGATCGAATGGTCATCGCACGATCACCATCGAAGTTGTTGAAACCGTACCATCGGCGTCAAGAACGATCTGATATGCGCCGGGCATCAGGTCGCTTACGTAGAGGGCATGCGTTGCCAATTCCGACGCAACCGCGAATGACGTTGTTCTGACAATGGATCCCTGCGGATCAATGATCCGAAGTCGTGCTGCTGCTGGACGATCTGATCGTACACGAACAGTCACTGCATCCGATGCCGGAACGGGGCTGATACCAACGATGATCGGTCCGGTCGGATACCGGAAGTGTCGAGTCGGATCCGGATTGGCAATGCGAAGTAGTGCCGATTGCCAGCCGGTCGGCACAACAGTACTGAAACCGATCGAGGCGGTATCAAAGGACATGATCGAGGAATCCTGTGTTCCGATACCAGCGGGACCAACAAGCCAGATGGCCGTGTCCTGACGATTGAACGACCGCTCCGCGCGGAAGCGGATCATCCGACGTCCGCCAAACACCTCCTGCGAGAGTATCTCTCCGAAGCCCCCTGCCACTTCAATTGATTGCGCAAAGAAGTGATGCTCGTCCATGATGATCGTTGCCTCAATTGGCCGCACCCCGTTGTAGCTGACGTTCTCGGTAATGGATGTAATGATGGGAATACGAACGATCTCACGCGGATCCACCGTGACGCTTTGAGGACGCACCACGGCGGTTCCTGCATACTCAACGAGGCGAACCTGCGTGATGGCAGCACAGGGTGTGAAGCGGAAAGACAGTATGTCATTTCCACTGATCTGTTCCCCGGTATAGGTAATAACGTACACCACCGAATCGCCCGCCGGTATTTCCACCGGGACGATGATATTCGAGGTGAAGGGAGCCCCCGGAGATATGTTTGCTTCTGTTAGCGTTGTCGGCGTGGATGAGTTGTTCCGCAGAACGATCGTTCGATTGCGGTTCTCCGGTATGAAGGCCAATGTTCGATGCGACACCGAGATCTCATCACCCGCACCCCGACCGGTCACACGAATTGACCTGGTCAGAACATTCTGTCCTGCGTAGGTAACAACCACTTCATCGGTATCGTGTCCGCGAAGTCGAGGAACAAAGAGAACCTCGATCTGCAAACTCTCGCCGGGTGCAAGGGGCGCGCCCGGTTTGTACCCACGAACCCTGAACTGCGAGTCGCTTCCCTTACGAACATATATGCCGTCGATAATCACCGGCACCGGATCGTTATTGCGAATCACCTGGAAGGTGCGGCGTGCCGTATCTCCCACGCAGACATCTCCGAAGGCCGTTAGATCTCCGAAGGTTGTGAAGTTTCTATCGATCGAGCGGATCTGGATGGGAATGCGGATCGTCCGGTCGCATGACTTCAGCTCAAATGTGTCTGTGAGGAGCCCCGTATCCTTTGGTACGGCGCGGAACCGCACAGGCAGGCATTCACCCGGAGCTATCGTATCGGTGCGAAATGGATCGGTAAGGGTCACCCAAGACGACCCCAGTAGCTGACCCGACGTAAAGATGGCAGCAACAGAACCACGGTTGCAGATCTCACCAGAGATGAGCGTGTCGATTCGCGAGCCGATCAGCTGATTTCCAAACGAGATCGTTGGCGTTGTCATGTCAGGGGGCATGATGGCACCCACACCATCGCTGACATCGGTCTCAGGATTGATGATGCGTCGCACCAACATGTTCTCCCGAAGATCATCTGAGCACGACGCGAGTGTTGAACCATCCGGACCGTATTCGATGTCATTCATGAGCAGGCTGTGACCGGGCATTCCGGGGATACCGCCGAGGATCTTGCGACGCACGACATCATACTGCTGGATCTGCGGCTGCCCGAGCGCACCGAGCGTGACGAATGTCTCACTCGGATTGATCGTTACTCCAACGATGTTGGAACCTTCTCGATAGATCACGCGGATCAGTGCCGAGGTGCGCGTATCGAAGAGAAATGTGCGCTGTTCTTGCGGTGCATTTCCCTTGCCGGCATCGGCCACGCCGGCCAGCGCGATAAGTCCGTTCGAGCGAGACACCGACAATGTCTGCATGAGTGGTGCTCCCATGCGCAGGAGTCCAGTTTGGTAACGTGCAACTTCAGTACCGGTCTCCGGTGAAAGGCGCACTACGTCACCAGTGATCAGGGCAACGTTTATGAGACTGTCCACATAGCGCACAGCAGAGATGGGTGCGTCAAGGGCTATGGTGGAACGTGGCGAAAGATCTGCGCCGTTCAAGACGCGAATGCTCGCCGTTAGAGGTCCGGCTACATAGACAATTGTTCCGGATTCATTGGCACACACCTCGGAGACATCTGGTATGTCTGCTTCCACAACGGCCGTTGGTGTTGCCTTGCCGGAGTCGAGTCGTACAATCTGATCACGAGCCGGGATCGGACGATTGACCACAGCGATGAGGTTCCGTGTAGAGCCGGCATAACTCAGTGCTGATACCTTCACCCCTGGAACCGCGGTTCCGTCGATCGTGTACCGCTGTTTCACGGTGGACGTAGATACATCCCATTCGACGACCGTACCATTCTGATAGACCGTGCTGACGTAGCGTCCGTCAGCCGAGAAGGCAAGATTGGTTGCCTTCGACTGCTCGCCATAGAGCCAGCGCGCATCCGAAGCCCCTTGCTTCTGATACACTCTCAGGCGCAGACTGTCGGTGTACGTTTGTGGCACATCCCACACCAGCGACGAGTCCATTGTGGAGTCGATGAAGTTCCACGTGCGACCGTTGTTGGTGGAGTACTCCACAAACGATGAGAAATCGCGGATAGCCCCCTTCCATCTGATGGGGATCTGCTGACATGGGGCGAGGCGTTCCCCACCATTAGGACTCACGAGCTTGAGCAGCGTGCTCGGGTTGTACGTTGGTGTGTTCGCAAACAGCATCACCGTAAAGCGCTGCCCGCCTTCGATCACCACCGTCAGCAGGCCGCTGACGGGCCCCGGTTTGGTTGGCTTGAAGATGAGATCGAATCGGTAGTCGGTGCCTACATCGACTTCCACCGGTGGAGCTTTGGATCCATACGTCCGCTTCCAGACGATCGTGAAGTCCGAGGATGACGTCAGCAGCGAGTCGATGAAAAGTCGACGCTCATTTCCGTTCGGATCGCGCGTGGCAGTGAAGGTTCGCAGGTTGAGCTTTGTCAGCGACTCTTCACCAACCGCCACATCACCAAGATCAAGAAACAACGGCACCCGCTTGAAACTGCTGTCGCAGATGAAAACCGATCCGCCCCGATCTGGATTCACGCGCCACGTCATTGGTTGGACGCCGACATCGCCGGCATTGACGACGTAGAGAAAGGCTCCGCCATCGATGATCGTGGGATAAACATTAGCCGTTGGGCTGAAGGTTGATGCCGTGAACTCTGCCCGCCAGGTGCCCGAACCATCCGGCGTAAGGGAGCTGATACGCATAAAGCGATTGCTCTCCTGCACATAGACGTCCTGATCCGTCAGTGTGGTAAGGGGCTGATTGTTTCGCGTTGCTCGGAACCGCACCGTTACGCGCGGGAACTTCGTCGCATCAACAAATGAACCCACGCCAGGGATTGCCACACCGGTAACGGTGATCTGCGCAGCAAGAGGCGCGGCGCAGAGCAGTGCGACAAGCAGAACGGCGAAACCGAAGAGTTGGTGCACGCAGAGTCGAGAACGCAGATGGAGTGGTGACATCATTGAGGCGAAACACTGAAAGGCGTCAAAGAGTTACACCGACGTGGTCGATGGAACAAAACGAGCAAGAAACTCCACCACCACCGGATCGCTGGAGGCCTGAAGTTCGGCAACCGAACCAGTGAAACGCACCACACCATCGTGCAGCATGATCACATGATCGGCGATGTTGTACACGCTGAACATGTCATGCGTGATGACCACGGAGGTAACACGATACTTGCCGGCCAGGTCGTGCAGCAGGTCATCGATCTGCTGCGAGGTCACCGGATCCAGACCCGTGGTAGGTTCATCGTAAAAAATGTACTGCGGCTGTCCGACCAGTGCCCGCGCAACGCCAACGCGCTTTCGCATCCCACCGGAAAGATCGCTTGGCTTCTTCGCGGAAAGGTTGGCAAACTCGCGCTCATAGTCAGCGCTGCCATTGCCATTGATTGGAGGCAGCAAACCTACGGCGCTTAGTACGCGGCGAGCTTCGGAGTCGATGAGTGCTTGGTCGGTAACGCCGTGTTCAACCAGACTGATGATGACATTTTCGAACACCGTGAGAGAGTCGAACAGGGCTGCCCCCTGAAAGACATAACCGATGCTGCGTCGCATGTCGAACAGTTCTTTCTTTGTCAGCGACTCAACATCGCGTCCGTCAATGAGCACAGTACCCTGGTCCGCCCGGAGCATGCCAACGATGTGCTTGAGCAACACGCTCTTTCCGCAGCCGGAGCGACCAATAACACATGTGGTCTTGCCCGTCGGGATCTCACAGCTGACGCCATTGAGGACCGTCTTGCTGCCGAACGACTTTCTGATGTTCTTCAGCTCGATCATGCCGTGGCAGAACCATGTATTCTGGCACGGATCACATCCAAGGTGCCGGTAGGGATGGCATCGATGAGCTTTCTGGTGTAGGCATCGGCCGGTGCTTCATAGAGCTCATTCGACGTGTTCATCTCAACGATCTTGCCGGCGTTCATCACGGCAATGCGGTCACTGATAAACTTCACCACACTCAGGTCGTGCGAGATGAAAATGTAGGTGAGTTTGAATTCATCGCGTAGCGACACCAGCAGGTTCAGAACCTGCGCCTGAACGGAGACGTCCAACGCGCTGACGCTTTCGTCGCAGATCAGCAACTTCGGCTTCAGCGCCAGTGCACGAGCGATACAGATACGCTGACGCTGTCCGCCTGAGAATTCATGCGGATAGTTCGAGAAGTGTCGGGGCAGCAGGTTCACCTTATCGAGCAGGTACATGACGTGCTCTTTGCGCTCTTTCTCGTTGTCACCGACACCATGAACCGTAAGCACTTCCATGATCGCACTGCCCACGCTCAAACGTGGGTTCAGCGATGAGTAGGGATCCTGAAAGATGATCTGGAAATCGCGGCGCATCTTTTTCAGGTCCGATGCACCAAGCGCCCGAACATCCTTTCCATCGAAGATCACCTTTCCGCCGGTTGGCTCAACCAAGCGCAGCACGGCACGTCCGGTGGTGGTCTTTCCGCACCCGGATTCACCCACAAGACCAAGGGTCTCGCCGGGTTTGACGTTGAACGTGATGCCATCGACGGCTTTGACCACGCCACTTGTGCGGCCAAAGAAGCCGGACTTTATCGGGAAATGAACTTCGAGATTCTTGACGTCGAGCAATGGGGCTTCTGTGGCAAGCCGCGCATTGCGTGCGGCGATCTCTTCGGCGGAGAACGATAACTCGTCAACCCGCTCATCAACAGACTCGCGCGTACGAGCCGAGATCTCCCCGCTTTCGGATTCATCCATGAAGTCGCGCACCGTCGGGAGAACCTTCAGCTTGCGATCCAACCGCGGACGGCAGGCAAGGAGCCCCTTTGTGTATGGATGCTGCGGATTCTCAAAGATCTCTTGCACCGTTCCCTGCTCAACGATTCGCCCCTTGTACATCACGATCACATCGTCGGCGATCTCGGCGATAACACCCAGATCGTGCGTGATGAACATCATCGCCATGTTGTGCTGACGCTGCAGCTGGCGCATCAGGTCAAGGATCGTCGCCTGTACAGTTACGTCAAGCGCTGTGGTAGGTTCATCGGCGATCAGCAGATCCGGATTGCACGACATCGCCATGGCGATCATCACGCGCTGCTTCTGTCCGCCCGACAGCTGGTGCGGATAGGACGTCATCATCTGCTCCGGACGCGGCAGCTTGACCTCGTTCAGCAGATGCAATGCGCGTGCGCGAGCTTCCTCGGTGGAGACATTCTGGTGAAGCTTGATGGCCTCAATGATCTGGTCTCCACAGGTGAACACCGGATTCAGCGAGGTCATCGGCTCTTGAAAGATCATCGCAATGCGGTTGCCGCGATAGGACCGCATCTGCTCTTCGGAGATCTTCAGCAGATCTGTCGTTGCGCCGTCGGCTTCGTGGAAGATGATCTCTCCCCCTGTGATGCGTCCGGGAGGATTCGGAATCAGGCGCATGGCGCTGAGACTCGTCACGGATTTCCCTGACCCGGATTCACCGACGATGCCTAGGGTTCTACCCTTGTGGACGGTAAAGGAGACATCGTTCACGGCCTTGACGTTATACACGTCGGACCGGAACTCCGTAACGAGGTTGCGAACTTCGAGCAACGGTTCCATAAGCTCCAAAGATACCCAACTGCCAGAGCCCAACCACGCATCGGGCTGGAATCCTTGGGCATCGGCATGGGTGAAGTTACTTCATCGATGCCACCAGACGTCTGGCATTCCACCGCAGATACAACGTTGAGAAGCTCCGTCCGGCGGCCATCGACAGCGCCGCGGCAAGAGCCCCGTTAAGATCGGTCATCCCAACAAGGATGATCATTGTTCCGGCAATGCCCCCTACCTCCATCATTGTGGAGATGGTGACTTTCACGTTCTGGCGGGCGGTAATGAGGGCTGATCGATAGAGCGAATAGGCCACGGCAATGAATGGCAGGCTCATCAGCACGTAGGTTGGTACGCGGGCAAACTCGGCCAGGTCCGGACGCAGGCCGTAGATATGCACGTAGATCATGGTGAGAAGGGGCGTCGTGGCGATAAGGGCAAGTATTGCCGTGGTCACGATCACGATGCGAACGCCCACGCGCCGCACAACTTCGTAGTTCTGGAACCGGTCTCCGATAAGGGCCACGCCAACTTCCTGGTAGGAAAAACCGAAGCTGCGGAAGATGAAGACTAGCGAGTCCACCACGGGAAGCACGGCAAGCGAGGTCAACGTCAGCGGTGCCCGCCCCATGAAGAACGTCAGCATGGGCGTTACCACAAAGCCAATGAGAGAGGTCAAGGCAAGGGGCATCCAGAACTGTCGGATGTCGTCATTGGTCAGTACAACGTCTCCGTCGGGCATCGCCTCATAGGTCCTTAGCACATCGCTGCACATGATGCGTGTGGCGATGGCCTCGCAGATCACACCAACAGTGAGTCCGGCCGAGCCGATAACCACGCCATTGAGGCCACCAATTGCAACGAGAACCCATGCCGCACCCATCATCGTTAGCAGGCGCACCACGGTTCCATAGGCGACCAAATGCGTTTTGCCGGTGCGGATCATCAGTCCCTGATAGAACCGCCGATAGCCGATGGCTGCCGGCCAGGGGATCAGCACGATGAGAGCATCGCGCATCAGAGCACTCACTTCCGGAGGTAACTGCAGGATGCTCGTGGTCACAAAATGATACACCCACGGAAGGGTGACCACGACCATGCCGATGGTTACACCGATGTTGACGCGGCGCGTAAAGCGCCGCAGCGTATGCATAGAGCGTCGGTCACGGGCCAGCGCCACAGACGTGCTCAGAAGCTGGATTACCGGAGACTCGATGAGCATTGCCAGTGCAAGGGCCACGCCGTATGCCGCAAGGTTCACCTCCGCATTGGTCATCCGGGCGATCACCGACGTCAGAATCGGCCCCTCGATGGCCATCATTAGCCAGGTAAGACTTAAGGGGATCCAGAATTTGACGACGTCGCGAGTGGTTAACATGGTGCAAATTTGCGCTATGGACTTCTATGAACGGCAACCGGCACCGAAAGCGATCGTGTATGTCTTCATTGTGGGCATCACCTTTCAGGCCGCTGTCATACTCGGCATGAGCTGGCTCTTCCACATCAGCTCTGATGGTCAGGAACCTTTTGAGATCCTTCCGGCCGCCGGTAGCGCACTCGTCTTTTCTGTGGTCATGGTTGCCATGTGGCAGACCACGCTCAAGATCTGGATCGACGACATCGGGATACGACTGCGAATGCCCCCTTTTCACCTCTTTTCCGAACGAACCATCCGCTGGAGCGAAATCGAGTCGGTTACGATCCGCAAGGTAAGCCCCTTCGGAGAATTCGGCGGCTGGGGCTACCGATGGGACCTCGGCAAGAAGACGGGCTACGTATGGAACGGCAAGCAGGGCATCGAGGTCAAGCTCACCAACGGGAAATCAGTAGTCATCACCGTTCTCGATCTGCAGGGGGCTCGCACGGCGCTCGAGGGGCGTGTACCTGTTCTACTGAAGGATATCTCTCGGTAACAATTCGACCACGATTAGGTAACGAGAACGTCAAACTCCGGTGAAAGCTGAGCGATAGGTTCGCGCACTGACTGCACGCAGTGTTGCCGAACATCATTCACTATTCATTTTTCTTGGAGTTACCATGTTCCGTTTTGTTGCCAGCGTCATCGCACTGGCAGTCTGCGTATCGGCCGGCGCGCAGGACTTTCCGGTGCGAATTGAACCCGTGACAATGATCCCATATCTTCAGGGGCGCGTTGTTGTTCCACCATCACCTCTGAAGTATCAGAACATCTTTGTCGGTGCTGTCGATACAGTGGAGACTAAGGATGGCAAGACAGTTGCTAAGCAGTGGCACGACTACATCGGCTATGCGGCAGATCCAACGGGTAACTCTCTCGGCTATGCCATCGTTAACCACGAAATGATAGAGGCCAATGATAAAATTGGTGACGGTGGTGGAATGACGATGTTCAAGCTCGGAAAGAAGCCCGACGGAACACTCGAAGTCCTGAATCAGACCCTTTCGGACGGTCGCTCGGGCAAGTTCTTCAATGTCGACTTCAAGAATACGGTCGGCGAAACGGGTATGAACTGCGGCGGTATCTCATGGCAGAATCGCGTTTGGACTGCCGAAGAGTGGTATCAGACAACGAACAAGATGATCAACGATGCGGGCAAGGGCTTTCGCGATACGACTGACTTTGAGATCGGCAAGCTCCAGCCATCTGGTTTTCCGGGCCTTGATGGCAAGAAGATCAAGCGCTATGAGAACCTTAACTGGATGGTCGAAATAGATCCGGTCAACGCAAAGGGCGTGCGCAAGCAATACAATTGGGGTCGTCAGGGTTTTGAGTGCGGCGTTGTGATGAATGACTCGAAGACCGTGTATCTGTTTGAGGACGGAGAACCCGGCAAGTCACTGCTGTCGAAGTTCGTTGCCGATCAACCGGGAGATTTCACAAAGGGCAAGCTGTACTTCTACAAGCAGGACGCCGGCTCGTTCACCGGTACATGGGTCGAGGTACCGAACGATCCTGCCACCAACTGGGACATCCTCGTTGCTCCACACGCATGGGCTAAAGGCAAGGGAATCACCGGTTTCACGCGCCTTGAGTGGGGTTCTCTGAACAAGACGGACGGCAAGATCTACATCACGGAAACCGGCAATGACCGTCCGGGTACACGCTACAAGACGGCCATCGCCGATGGCTGGTCGATCCCGAAGCACACACAAGACCGTGCAGCAGCTCAGGGTGTAGCGGTTGACAGTTCGGCATATTGGGACTACTACGGTCGCGTGCTCGTGCTCGATCCTAAGGACAACTCCGTGCGTTCGTACATCGAGGGTGGTCCATACATCACAGATGCGAATGCAGTTCCAAGTAAGTACCCGGAGAAGCACCTTTCGAATCCCGATGGTCTCGGCTTCCTCTATGTTAATGGCAAGACGTTTATGGTCATCGAAGAAGACCTCAACGGCGTAAACTTCGGACGTATGCCAAACACAGCCATGCGGGGAACCAACTGCGAAGCATGGTTGCTTGACATGTCAAAGCAGCCTACGATCGATAACCTTTATCGTTTGGCGATCTCTCCATACGGTTCAGAGATCACCGGATTCGCCAGCTACGATGATGGAAATGTTGTGCTCATCAACGCCCAGCACCCTGACAACGCTACGATCTCGGATGCAGCAGCGAAGAACTCACTCACATTTGCCATCACCGGCATGAAGCAGCTTGTTAGCAGCATCGACGCCGATGATACCGAGGAAGAAAGCGGCATCCGCGTGTTCCCCAATCCGACCTCATCGCACGTACAATTCTCGCAGTCCGTTGATGCAGCACTGTATGATGCCACGGGCGCTCGCGTACGTGTCATCCGCGAATCAGCGTCGATGGACATCTCTGATCTCGCTTCGGGAGTCTACTACGTTCGGTTCGTCGATGGCTCAACACGCCAACTCGTCATCCAGCGCTGATCGTCCCCACGTCTTTCTCGAATCACAACGATAAATACGGGGATCGATGGCGCCTGCCGTCGATCCCCGTTTTCGTTCAACTTCACTACTCTTCGATCATCACTATGCGTACCGCGAATCTCTCTGCTCTTGTCTTCGCTGCTCTTCTTCTTTCGTACGATGGCCACCATGCATCTATCGATCGACGTCAGGTTGTGCAGTCGATCGTTGAACGAGTGACGTCTAACCTAGAAGCTCAAGCAAAGGGTTTTCTTGATAAGTGCACGGTTATTGAGGAGACTGCCGACATCGCTGAACTCCGTGGTTACTACGAGGGACTTCGACGTGCGTATAAGGCCATGGAGCCCCTTATCGAACATATTGATCCGAGCATGGTTACACAGCAGTTGAACGGAGCGCCACTGCCAAAGCTGGATGTGAAGTCACAGTACGTTGATGTTCTCGAACCGCATGGGCTGCAAGTGATCGACGAGCTGCTTGGCTTGGCAGATGATACATTACTTGCAAAACGGAATGACCTGATCGCCGAGGCCGACCTCTTCCGCACGAACGTGCTGGCCGCGGGCTCTCTTCTACGAGGCATGCGGTGGACCGATCGTTTGGTGCTGGAATCATGTCGAACAGGGATCCTGCGTCTTACCACAATGGGCCTTTCAAGTTTTGATCGTCCGGCCACGGACCCGGATCTGAAAGAAAATGTTGCCCTTGTAGAGACCATCGTCAACCTGCTCCTTGCCTTCGGTGATCTTAGTCGGCAGTTTGATTCCAACGCAACTCTTCTTTCGATTCTCGAACATCTTCAGTCAGTCAAGGGGCTACTGGCAACGCCAGATCAGCAACTCGATAAGGTCGAACTCATTCGCCGGCATCTCGACCCAGCTTATGGGCTCATCGCTCGGCTGCAGCTATCGATGGGCATTGAGCTTTCCACCGAGATCGGACCAGCTCAGCCGGTTGTGAATCCAACAGCTGCGAGCATGTTTTCCGATACAACGCTGGTGGCGGCAGCTGCAAGTGGGCTATACTACAAGAGCATCACTCCAGAAGTCGTTGAACTTGGTCGAACACTCTTCTTCGACCCTATACTATCATCCAACGAGCAGCGTGCCTGTGCCTCGTGCCACCAACCCGAGAGCAGCTTCACTGATGGTCAGGATCGTGCACCAGCGTTCGATCATCAGGGAAAGATCAAGCGTAACACACCCAGTCTCGTCAATGCCGTGTTCTCTCGTCGCTTCTTCTACGACCTGCGTGCCCAACGCATCAGCGACGTGGTCTCTCATGTGATCACCGATGAACAGGAGTTTCATTCCAGTCTCGTCGATGTCGTTGGTCGCCTGCGGCAGTCGCCCGAGTACGTGACCATGTTCGAAAAGGCCCTGAAGGCTTCTGGACCGCAGGCAATTGATGCCACAAATCTGTCGCTGGCACTGGGTGCATACATGACGACTCTCGTGAGCATGAATTCGCGGTTTGATCGATACCTCAGGGGTGAAAGGGTCTCGATAACCGACTCCGAGCGACGGGGCTTCAACATCTTCATGGGTAAAGGGGCATGTGCCAGCTGTCACTTCCCACCTACATACGCCGGATACGTTCCGCCGACATTCCTCGAGTCCGAGTCCGAGATCATCGGCGTACCCGCGCGAGTTGATACGATCAATGCGACCCCGGATTCAGATATTGGCAGGGCCGGTGGACTTTTGCGCGAAAATGCCGCCATCTATCGCGGTTCCTTCAAGACAACCAGCGTCCGCAATGTCGCGCGAACTGCACCCTATTTCCATAACGGCTCGTACGAGAATCTGCAGCAGGTAGTGGACTTCTACGTCCGCGGAGGAGGGGCCGGAATTGGTCTGGATGTTCCGTATCAGACCCTTCCATTTGACCGTCTCGAGCTCTCACAGCAAGACCGTACCGACCTGATCTCGTTCATGCACGCACTCACGGATACATCATTGCGCGTCCAACCACCCGAGCGTCTTCCTCGCTTTGGAGATGCGGAGCGTGATGCAAGACCGATAGGTGGCTCCTACTAGTCCTGCGGACCCGACAAGCGAGCTTTGCCTAATTTGGCGACATGCGCCTTACGCTTATCCTCGGTCTGACCCTTACTCTGAACCTATCGGCACAGTCCACCGACACGGTTCGCATCTGTTCCTATAACCTCCTCAAGTTCGCCCAGAGCAACGAGGACGGCCGCATTCCGATGTTTGCGCGCATCCTTGATACCATCCGACCCGATGTGATGATCTGTGCCGAAGTGGCTGATGCAACCGTTGGACCGCGGTTTGTCTCTGAGGTTATGAAGTGGGGTCCATACGCGGCAACGCCCTATTACGAAGGCAACGACACAAAGATCATGGTCCTGTACAATCAGGAAATGTTCAGGCTCGTTGGCACCAATCGAATCCCAACCGAGCTGCGCGACATCTTCGAGACAACACTCGAGCATCTCGACGCGCAGGGACGCCCCGACGACACCCTCATCGTCTATGGCGTCCACCTCAAAGCGTCGTCATCCTCATCCGATGAACAGCAGCGCACACGCGAAGTTGCCGCGTTAACCGCCCGCATGACGTCGAGACGGCATGTGGTGATTGGTGGTGACTACAACGTTTATCGTCCGGACGAGCCCGCGCTGCAGGCTCTGATCGGCCCAAATGCAAAACGTCGGTTTGTTGATCCGCTCGGATCGAACTGGCGCCGGAACGACGTTGCCTTCGCTTCCTACTATACTCAGTGCACGCGGGCAACGATGATCTCCGGTTGCGGAGGCGGCGTTGATGGTGGAATTGATGACCGATTTGACTTCATTCTTGCGAGTGCGGAGTTTTCTCCGCGCGTGCTGACGTCCACCTACACGGCCTTCGGCAACGACGGGGCGGTGCGATTCAATAAGTCCATCAACGATCCTCCAAACCAGAAGGTCAGCGCCGACATTGCCGCAGCCCTTCTCTGTGCATCCGATCACCTGCCGATCTATGTCGATGTAGTACTCGGAGATGTTCCTGCATCCGTCGATGGTACGGACGCGCCTTCCTGGTGGACGTGTGACGGCCATACGATCACTATTGCACCGGGTACTGCCGATGTATCCGTGTATTCGTCACAAGGACGGCGAGTGGCGTTTCTGCCAACGTCGAACACTACCCAGCGCGTTGATGATCTGCCGACGGGGATGTATATCCTCCAGCAGCACCAGCTGAATGCAAAGGCCGTGATCGTTCGGTAACTGCTTGTACGGGGCTCATCAGCCCCCTGAGATCAATGACCGAGGAGCCAGGCGAAGACGAGTGGAGCAACGATCGTTGCATCCGACTCGATGATAAACTTCGGTGTGGTAATGTCCAGCTTGCCCCAGGTGATCTTTTCGTTCGGCACGGCACCGGAATACGAGCCGTAGGACGTGGTGCTGTCCGAGATCTGGCAGAAGTACGACCAGAACGGCACATCATGCCATTCAAGATCCTGGTACATCATCGGCACTACGCAGATCGGGAAGTCGCCCGCAATACCCCCGCCGATCTGGAAGAAGCCCACGCCCTTGCCTTCGGAGTTCTTGCGATACCAGTCGGCAAGCCATACCATATAATCGATACCACTCTTCATGGTAGTCGACGTCAGCTCACCCTTGATGCAATACGATGCGAAGATGTTGCCCATCGTCGAATCTTCCCATCCCGGCACTACGATCGGCAGGTTCTTTTCAGCTGCTGCGATCATCCACGAGTTCTTCGGGTCGATCTCGTAGTACTGCTCCATCTCACCGCTCAGGAGCATCTTGTACATGTACTCATGCGGGAAATAGCGCTCGCCGGCATCTTCGGCCATCTTCCACTGCTTGAAGATGTGCTGCTGAATACGGCGGAAGGCTTCTTCTTCCGGAATGCAGGTATCGGTAACGCGGTTGAAGCCCCCTTCAAGCAGCTCCCACTCATCCTTCGGTGAAAGATCACGGTAGTTCGGCACGCGCTTATAGTGCGAATGCGCCACGAGGTTCATGATGTCTTCCTCGAGATTAGCCCCCGTGCACGAGATGATCTGCACCTTGTCCTGACGGATCATCTCGGCAAGACTGATGCCGAGTTCAGCCGTGCTCATGGCACCGGCGAGAGTGATCATCATCTTGCCGCCTTCGGCCAGATGGGTCTCATAGCCTTTGGCGGCATCGACCAATGCTGCTGCGTTGAAATGCAGATAGTTTGATTCGATAAACTGTGATATTGGTCCGCGCTGCATGTCGACTCCGTGGCGTTGCGATGGGAAAGGGGACGGCAAAAATACCACCTCATAGGCACAGCGATGCAACACGCGTCCTATATTGCCGCCATGGGTCAGAACACACCATGGTCACGGGTGACGGCGTTCTCAGCGGCACTGATTGCCGTTATCGCAGCAGGAATTGTCTTGAAGCATCTCGGCGGGATCCTTATCCCCTTTGTGCTTGCCGGCTTTCTGGCGATTCTTTTCAAGCCCTTGGTACAGGGCCTGCGAGCACGACGCGTCCCAATGGCAGTATCCCTGCTGATCGTTCTGATAATTTCAGGAACGGCGCTCTGGGTGGTTTCACTGATCGTTGCTGCCGGAGTAGAGGCATTCCAGGAGCGTTCACCGTATTACTCTCAGCAGCTGCAGCGGGTTCTGGCGTCAGCTAATGACGCTATCTCTCCGATGCTTCGTCGCGCAAAGGTAAAGTCTATTACCTGGGGCGACATTGTTTCTGCCGAGCGCGTAACATCAATTGCGACACAGCAGCTTTCTGCCGCCGTGTCCGTGCTGAGTGACGGCTTCATGGTGCTGCTGTATCTGGTCTTCATGGTTGCCGGACAGGAAGCCTTCCCATTGAAGGTGCGCAATGCCTTCCCGGATGAACGGGGCTCCATGGTGCTATCTCTGTTCCGAACGCTGAACACCAAGGTTCGGAAGTACCTCCTCGTAAAGACTGGATTCAACATTCTCAACGGGCTCATTACGTGGGGTATCCTTGAGTTCTTTGGGGTCGACTTTGCACCACTGATCGGGCTATTGGCGTTTGTTTTCCATTACATCCCCAATCTCGGCTCGATCATCTCAACGCTCATCCCATCGGTGCTTTTCCTGCTGCAGACACAGGACGTTCCGAATGTGTTGTTTCTCGCCACAGTGCTCACCATTGCTCACAACATCATCGGCAATGCGATCGAACCCAAGGTCATGGGTGATCGGCTGGATCTAAGTCCGGTGGTTGTTCTGTTCTCCCTGATCTTCTGGGGTTGGATGTGGGGCATCGTGGGCATGGTACTTTCGATCCCGATCATGGCCGTTGCGAAGGCTCTCCTATCCAGCGTCGAGTCAACTCGGCCTATCGCTGTGCTCATGGGAAGTGGAGAGCCCCCTGCCAGCGTGGCAGACAATGATGCAACGCCCTAACTTTGCGTATGCGCATTGAGCTTATCGACGTCACCTATCGGTCCGCCCATGGCCCGATTATCACCAATGCACCGCTCTCCATCGAGAGCCCGAGCATTGCCGTGATCGTTGGCCCCACGGGGTCAGGTAAGTCGTTGCTTCATGCCATTATGCGCGCTGATGTGCGGCCAACCACGGGTGATGTGCTCATTGATTCAACGTCAATATCCGGTTTGTCTGCATCGAAGATCCGAGCGATCATGCGACGCTTGGGCATCATCTCAACCCCGATCTTCCATGAGGATCTGAACCTGTTTGAGAATATGCTCCTCGTTGCTGCCGGACGGGGCCTGACCCGCGAGGAAGCGACGACCGCCGCTCTCGAGGGATTGGCCGACGTTGGACTCAGTCATCGCCGGACTTCATCTCCCAGCCAACTCTCGTCCGGTGAAAAGCTACAGGCCGGCGTTGCGCAAGCCCTACTGGGTCCGGTGGAGATGATATTGGTTGACGACCCATTCCGGCTGATGGATGAAGCATCGTTTCGGACGGTTTTTGACGTGCTGACGTCCTCTTGCCTGCGGCGTGGTATCGGCATGATCGTCACAACCACAGATCCTCTCCTTGCCCAGCTCATTCCGAATTGTGACCGCTATGAACTGCGTGACGGTGTTCTCTCATCTCTGGCGGAGGTAGCATGACGCGCCTAGCGATCATTGGTCATGGGGCGATGGGCCGCGAGATTGAGCGTCTTGCAGAGCCCCTTGGCATGAACATCACCTCGATCTTCGACGTTGACCGTCCGATCACTGCCATTGATCAGGCTGAATTCGATGTAGCCATCGACTTCTCATGGCCGGATTCCGTCGTCGACAATGTCCGTGCAGCAGCTCGTCTGAACCGACCCATCGTGATCGGCACAACGGGTTGGTACGGTCAGATGGATGAGGTTCGTCAGATCGTCGCTAGCTCAGCCATCGGCTGCGTCTGGGGTTCTAACTTCAACATCGGTACGCACCTTTTTCTGCGTATGGTGCGAAATGCGGCTGAGCTCATCAACCCACATGCGAGCTTTGATGTGGCCGTGCACGAATGGCACCATCATCGCAAGAAGGACAGTCCCAGTGGCACGGCACTGAGCACAGCACAGAACATTCTTGCGGCACTTTCGCGCAAAACGCGCATCGATACCGAAACGCAGCATGAGCGAATAGACGCATCGGCACTCCATGTTACGTCGTCCCGTGTCGGCGAGGTCATCGGACGTCACCAGGTGATGATTGACAGTCCGTTCGAGAGCATTGAGATCATCCACTCAGCAAAGAACCGGCAGGGCTTTGCGCAAGGGGCTCTGCTTTCGGCGCAATGGATTCAACACCGAACGGGCTTCTTTGACGTCAGTGACATCATAGATTTCCTCAGCGAACCAACCCCATAACAATGAAGAACTTCTTTCGACGCACGCATACCATCCTTGTTGCCACAGTTGCGACGATGTTGCTGACCTTTGTTGCATCCGGTGGCAACCCCGTGTTTCATGGCGGCGTTCGGATCGATCCTCCAACGCTCATTGTTGATCGTGATGCGTCGGGTTTCGTGCAGTCGATGATCAAGCTCTACAGCGACCATGGAGACTCGATCCGCGTTACCGGGGTCAGCGGCTCGTGCGGCTGTGCGTCCGCTTCCGTGCAGCGTCCGCTGATGCATGACACAACGCCCGCCAAGATCTACGTGCAGATCAACGCCAAGCACTTTACGGATAGTCTCAACACCGTCCTGTACACCGTGAACCACACCGGCAGTTCCAAGCCGGCCGTGCTGAGCGTTATCGTCCGCTGCAAATAACTAGGAAGATCCAAATGAACTACTGGCTCGTGAAGTCCGAACCCGAGGTCTATTCTTGGGAGCAGTTTCAACAAGACAAGCGCACCTTCTGGGATGGCGTCCGCAACTACCAGGCCCGCAACAACATGCAGGCAATGGAAAAGGGAGACCACGTGATCTTCTATCACTCGAGCGACGTCAAGGCAGCCGTCGGTATCGCCGAAGTCGTCAAGACCGCCTACCCGGACCCCACCACCGATGACCCCGCATGGGTAGTGGTGGATCTCAAGCCTGTTCGCCCCCTGAAGACACCCGTAACATTGGCGCAGATCAAGGCAATGCCGGACATGAACAACGTGGCCCTAGTGCGTCAAGCACGACTGAGCGTTCTGCCGCTTACGCAGCAGGAATTCGAGATGATCGTGAAGGGGGCCTAACCCCGCAGCCGCTTTTTCAGCACATCCACGTCGTGACGGATCTTCTTGTCCGTGTCGATATAGTTCAGGATCTGCTGGCATGAGTGGAGCACCGTTGTGTGGTCTCGTCCACCGAAATGCAGGCCAATACTCTTCAGCGATGTCTGTGTGAGTTGTTTAGCCAGAAACATGCACATCTGACGGGCAAGAACAACTTCGTGCTTACGGGTCTTTGCCGACAGGAGTGACACATCAACGGTGTAGTACTCGGAGACTTCCTTCTTGATCTCGTCGATCGTAAGGGTACGGCCACCAAATGAGTTCGATACTCCACGGACAACTTCCTTGGCAAGCTCGATCGTCAGCTCACGGGAATCCAGAGAGACCTTCGCCAGAAGCGAGATCAGGCAACCTTCCAGCTCGCGAACACTACTGGTTACGTGACGTCCGATGTACTCAAGAACGTCTCCCGGCAGATCCATGCCTTCTTCCATGCTCTTCTGCTGGAGGATGGCGATGCGTGTTTCGAGGTCAGGGGGCTGAATATCCGTCGTCAGGCCCCACTGGAAGCGCGAGATCAGGCGTTCATCGAGATCTGCGAGGTCTTTCGGCTGCTTATCCGACGTCAGGATCAGCTGCTTGCCTTCCTGATGCAACGCGTTGAACGTGTGGAAGAACATATCCTGGGTCTTTTCCTTGCCGCCCAGGAACTGAATGTCGTCCACGATCAGAACGTCAACACTGCGGTAGAAACTCGTAAAGTCCGGCACCTTGTTCGTCTGAATGGCATTGATGTACTCCATCGTGAACTTTTCGGAGTTCGTGTAGAGCACCTTTGCCGAAGGATTGCGTTGAAGGATCCGGTTTCCGATTGCCTGCACAAGGTGTGTCTTGCCGAGGCCTGTTGGGCCGTAGATGACCAGAGGGTTGAACTTGGTACGTCCGGGATTGTCGGATACAGCAATACTGGCTGAAGTGGCCAGCTGGTTGTTTTCACCACGGATGAAGTTGTCGAACGTGTACCGTGGGTTGAAATACGTCGGGAAATGCGTCGTGCGAACCTGCGTCTGCGTCTGCGGTCGTGCTTCGGCAAACGGCAGTGACGGTTGAATGTTCGCGCGCATCGTTGGAAGCTTCACGGTGCGCTGCTCTGCAGCTGAAGCCCCTTCGTCAACAACAACCTCGAACTGAACCTTGGCCTTTGCGCCAAGGACCCGCTGAACTGTCTTTTGGAGGAGATTGGAATAGTGTTGCTCGATCCACTCGTAGAAAAAGTGGCTCGGCAGTTCCAACGTCAAGTTCGTGCCATCCCATTTTGTCGGGTTCATCTTCTCAAACCATGTCTTGTAGACCTGGTCGGACACGTTGTCACGAACAATGGCGAGGCACTGGTTCCAAAGACTTTCTGCATCGGCAGGGGCTGACCTCGAAGATTTCGATGTCTTGCCAGTAACAGCCGGTGACTGTCCTGTTGGACGGTCGGCAGAGAACAGTTTTAGTGCGTCGTCGTTTTTCACTATGCAATATCCCTTCAGTTTCAGGAGTTGTTGTACGTTGCCCCCCGTAAAACAACTTGTCCGACGCCCAAAAAACGACAATTGACACCCCTCTGCTGCCGCGTCAAAAGCCACCGTTAACCCACGCCGGGTTGCGAATATGGAGTGTGGATAACATCGGTCAAAGTGAAATATTCGGTTGGTGTGAACTTTTTTTTCTTGCATATCTCACGTTGGTTAAATAATCAAAAAGTCCGCTGAAGTACAGGTGATGTCAGCGTCAAAGTCGTTTGGTCTGTTCCGTGCGTGCCGACGGCACTGCGTATCTTCGTGACCGCGTCTACGAACAGTCACAATGGTTTTTTCGTGCCAGAAGGTAACAACAGCCCGGCATCAGAAATGGGGTTCCTGGACCATCTAGGGGAACTTCGGACGCGTCTTGTCCGGGCCCTTGCCGGAGTAATCGTGGCATGCTGTGCTGTTGGGTATTTCGGCGACGACATGATGAACATTGTACTGCTCCGACCGGCGATCGACGCGCGGCTGAAACTGCAGAACATCGAGCCATTCGGACAGACGTTTCTGTACTTCAAGGTGATCATGTTGGTTGGCGTGATCGTTGCCTTTCCTTGGATCCTCTACCAATTGTGGCTATTCGTTGCTCCTGGGCTGTACATGACCGAGCGCAAGTGGGCCCTGCGGATCACCGTTATCACGAGTATTTGCTTTCTCATCGGGGTGTCGTTCGGATACTTTTTCCTGATCCCGAGCATGCTGAGCTACGTGACGGATTTTGCCAATCCGAACATTGAAAACAACATCGCCGTGGGGAATTACTTCAGTTTCCTTGTCAACATGCTCCTTGCCTCCGGACTGATCTTCGAGCTACCCATGGTAACGTGGGTAGTTGCTCGTTTTGGCATGGTATCTCATGTTGGCATGGTGAAATATCGCCGTCATGCGGTGGTTGGTATCCTTATCCTTGCGGCCGTGATAACCCCATCTCCTGATCCAGTGACGCAGCTAATGGTAGCAGCTCCGCTTTGGATCCTTTACGAAATCAGCATCTTCGTTGCGCGCGTGGCGTACCCCAAGACAGCACCTTTACCACCAGCCACATGAGCACGCACTCAATCAACTCAATAAGCCAGCCTGTGCAGCAGGAGATCGATCAGTTTGACGGTTATCTGCGGGAACAGGTACGGTCGCAAACGGCGCTCCTTGACACGGTGGTGCGCTACATCATGCGTCAGCGCGGCAAGCGAGTAAGGCCAGCGTTGGTGTTCCTTGCTGCCGGTGCCTGCGGAGGAATCAATCAGCGATCGTTCATCGGCGCGGCAATGGTTGAGCTGCTTCACACGGCTACGCTGGTTCACGACGACGTAGTGGATCAGGCCGACGAACGTCGCGGTGTTGCGTCGATCAATGCGGTGTGGAAGAATAAGGTTGCCGTCCTCGTTGGCGATTACTTCCTGTCACGGGGCTTGCTGATCGCCGTCAATAATGGCGAGTTCGACTATCTACGAGTGACGAGCGACGCCGTACGACGCATGAGCGAAGGCGAGCTGCTCCAGATTCAGAAGAGCCGTCAGAAAGCAATTGACGAAGAGACGTACTTCCGCATCATCTCCGACAAAACCGCTTCGTTGATCTCAACATGCTGCGCTATCGGAGCGATAAGTGCCACCGACAACCAAGACATTCGTGCGGCGCTAACGCAATTCGGAGAGCTCGTTGGACTGGCGTTTCAGATCCGCGACGATGTGCTTGATTACACGTCCCGAACGTTTATCCTCGGCAAGCCCGTTGGCAATGACATCCGCGAGGGCAAGGTTACTCTACCTCTTCTGTACGCAATGCAACGTGCGGAGAAATCGGAAGCAAAAGCGATCCTGGGAATCGTGAAGTCCAAACGGGCCGCTACCAAAGACGTAGGCCGGGTTGTGGACTTCGCTCAGCGGGCCGGTGGTATCGATGCGGCGCAGGATAAAGCCAACGATCTGCAACGTCAGGCTGTAGAAGCACTTGCCCCCTTGACTGACTCCGCGTACAAGACGGCCCTTGTGGACTTTGCTAATTTTGTCGTCACACGTACGTCATAGCTGCGTACCAATTTCTCTGGAGGCAAACAGTATGTCCCAAAACGTCATGAATAGCTTCACACAGGCCATTTCGGCCGATGCAATCCGCACCTACGTCCAGCGCGTCTATGCGTGGATGGTTGGTGGGTTGCTCCTGACCACGGCCAGCGCAGTCCTTGTAGCTTCGAGTGAAACCCTCCAAGCCGCCATCTTCGGAACGCCCCTCGTTTGGGTTGTGATGCTGGCTCCGCTTGCGATGGTGTTCTTTCTCTCGGCCCGCATCGATAGGATGCAGCCAAGCACTGCGGCAGGAACCTTCATTGCCTATGCGCTAACAAATGGACTGTCGTTCGGAGCGATCTTCCTCGTGTACGACCTTGGAAGCATCTTCCAAGTGTTCTTCATTGCGGCCGGGATGTATGCCGCAGCGGCCATCTTTGGATTCACAACCAAGCGTGACCTAACCGGTATGGGCTCGTTTCTGTTCATGGGGCTCATCGGTCTGATCTTAGCATCAGTGGTCAACATCTTCCTCGGCAGCGGCATCCTGGAGTTTGCAGTCAGCGTCATCGGCGTGCTGGTCTTTACGGGGCTAACCGCCTTCGAGATGAGCAAGATCAAAGAGCAGGCTATCGTGATGTATGCCGGTGAAGGTCTCGCACACAAGCGTGCCATCCTTGGCGCATTGTCGCTTTACCTGAACTTCGTGAACTTGTTCCTGTACCTTCTCCGCCTGTTCGGCAATCGCGACTAACGCGCCGGTTGTCTGAAGCAGACTTTCGATGAACGCCTCATCCTCTCCGGATTTTGTCCTGCGTGCTGCGGAGTATCTCGCAGATCACAAGGCACTGGAAGCGGCGCGCTTGGCCACAGCGGGAATTGAGATGTACCCGCTCTACGCCGGCGGTTACGTGATGCTTGCCAAGTCGTATGCGGCCCTAGGTCGGCTGGACGATGCCCAGGTGATGGTTCATGACATCGCCCGGCGGTTTCCATACATCGCTATCTCGGTTGAAGCACCGGAGATTGCGGAATCAGCTACCTCGTTCTACGACGATGTGATCCGCAGCGAAGTGGTCATGCAGTCGGAGTCGTGGCAGACATTACCCGACGACATGCCAGTATCGCAGCCGGAAATCGTTGTCGAGGAACACGTCCCTGATGAAGAGCCTCCAGAAACAGTGTACGCCGAACCTATCAACGAAGACGTTGTGCAGGCCCCCTCGCAGGTGCTCCGCATGATCGAATCGATGCCTATTGATGATGACACGCGTATCATTCGCAGCAGCAGCGTTCGGCTTATTCCCGGATTGGAGTTCACCACGCTTCGCGTGGAAGGATTGCGCTCCCGTGGACGTAGGGGAATTGGCGCGCTGCCGGACCCTCCGCCATTTCGCAGCTTTCATCAGGTGCGCCGTCCGCAGCGGTCTGCCGAGCCCCCTGCACAAAGGAAATCGATTAGCCTCGAAGAGCTGGCCACGCGTCTGCTTGATGCCAAGATGCCCCGCCAGAGTGAAATGGATGCTCAAGGCACCGCTTCCGCTCCGGCTGCCAATCCTCATGCGCAGCCGATCCTTGTTACGGATACCATTGCCCAGATCTACATGCAGCAGCAGTCATACGATCTTGCCATCGAGGCCTTCAAGACGCTGATGTCACGCAAGCCGGAACGCTCTGAGCACTACCAGGCACTCATCCGCGAGTGCGAGCGTAAGCGCGGATAGGGCCAATGCTCCTGGCCCGATACATCCTGCGGACGCACGCAGCCCCATTCATTTTCGGGACAGCTATCATCATGGTGCTGTTCCTGCTCCAGTACATCATGCGATGGGTGGATAAACTTGCGGGTAAGGGGCTTGACGTCTCGACCATCGCAATGTTCCTCGTCCTGAACCTATCGTGGATCGTTGTTCTTGCGATACCGGTCGGTGTGCTTTTCAGCACCATCATGGCCTTCGGTGCACTGACGAATTCGCACGAGGTCACCGTCATGAAAGCCAGTGGTGTTGGTCTTCTGCGAATGATGCTGCCGATAACGTTAGCCGGAGTACTGCTGTGGGGATTCGTCTTCTGGTACACGGACACGGTGCTTCCGGAAACCAACATCCGTCTGTCGGCGATGATGCGCGACATTGAACGCACGAAGCCGACGTTTGCTGTTGATGAAGGACAGTTCAGCACCTACCTCAATGGCATTACTGTACTGGCCCGACATGTTGACACGAACGGTCGGATGCGCGGACTGACGATATACGATCATACGCCTCGCGAGGTACGAAATGTTATCTCGGCGGACTCGGGGCGACTCATGTTTTCTCCGTCTCTCACGCGCCTTGTGGTGCAGCTGCACAATGGCGAAATCCACCAGCGTGGCATACGCAACTCCAATGAATACCGCGTGATACGCTTTGCCGGATATCAGATGACGCTCCCGGCAGAGAATACGATGTACCAAGCGTCAGACGTCACAGGTACATCGCGAACTGACCGGGAAATGAGCATCGCCGATATGCGGCAGGTTGTCGATCGGTCCGGGTTTCAAGCACATCAGGCTGCGATCAGCTTCGACACCTCGTTTGCCACACACATGAGATACCTCTTCAAGGGGCGCACAATCAGAGACACATCGGCACTCTCACATGCTGAGAAGATCGATCGCGCACGTGCGCTTGTAGCGTCAACACGATCGATTCTCGAGTCAGACGCATTCAGACACACCAGCGAACTGGCAGTCGTCAACAAATACAGCGTAGAGATATACAAGAAGTACGCCATTCCCTTTGCTTGCTTGCTCTTCGTCTTTGTCGGCTGCCCGATGGGAATCCTTACCAAGGGCGGAAGTTTCGGGTCAAGCGCGCTTATCTCTCTCGGCTTTTACGTCCTCTATTGGGTCTCGATGATCGGTGGCGAAAAGCTTGCTGATCGCGGATTGCTCTCACCGGCCATAGCTATGTGGTTAGGCAATGTCATCATTGGTGTGATCGCCATCATCACTACTCTGCGGGTGAACGCGAGATAGTGTTGCCCTATCGGCAAGCCCCCTACCAGACGAAGCGGTTCAGAGCGGCACTCGCCCGTGCAAAAGCCTGGTCAACGCTCTGTCCTGTGGCGGTAAGGTGACCCATCTTGCGGCCCATGCGAACATCTTTCTTTCCGTAGAGATGCAGGGCAACGTCGTCAACCTTCAACATCTCGATCACGCTGTCCGGCACACCACTCCCGGTGCGCTCGCCCAACAGGTTGATCATACAAGCGGCCGGCACGCGAAGTGCTGCTGAGCCAAGGGGCATGTTGGTAACAGCGCGGATGCAGTTCTCGTACTGCGAGGTGTGGCAGGCCTCGATGGTGTAGTGACCGCTGTTGTGCGGACGCGGTGCGATCTCATTGAACACGATCTCGTCCTTCACCGTCAGGAACATCTCAACGCCAAACACACCAACACCATTAACGGCCTCGACGCATGCGACGGCGATCTCCTGCGCCCGACGCTGAAGGTGTTCCTCGATAGGAGCCGGTGCGAGAACCGTCACGCAGATGTGTCCCTGCTGAATGGTCTGCACACATGGATACACGGCGATCTCTCCACGCTTGTTGCGAGCCACCATCACAGCGAGCTCCTTGGTGAACGTCACAAAGGACTCGGCTAACAGCGGACGTGGATCCTCGCCTTCCATGAACCGACGCCAGACCATGTCAATCTCTGTGTCACGCTTGATGGTTGCATTGCCATAGCCATCGTAGCCGAACTTGCGCGTCTTGGCCACGAACGGATAGCCGTGCTCCCGACCAAATGAATGCAGATCCTCTTTCGTGGCAATCTCTGCAAACTCCGGCGTGGGAATGCCCGCCCCCTTCATCGTTACCTTCTGAACGTACTTGTCTTGCACAAGTCGCATGGTCTGGGGCGACGGGAATACCAAACGTCGCTCGGCGATGGCTTCGAGGATCTCGGGATCGATAAACTCGTTTTCTAAGGTGATGATATCCGAGGCCTGGATAAACTTCTCCAACTCCTCGGAATCCTTCCACCCGCCAGGGAACTCCAGCTTCGTCATGACTCCTGCCGGTGAATCCTCGCCGTGTTCAATGATGGCTACACGCAACCCCATGCGGTAGGCCTCGGACGCCGTCATCTTTGCCAGCTGTCCGCCCCCAAGTATTCCAAGGGTAAGGGGCTTGTTCGGTTGTGTGAGAGAAGGAAGCATGGTGGGGAGGGTTATGAGTTACTGAGTTACTGAGGTACTGAGGTACTGAATCACTGAGGTACTGAGGTACTGAGGTACTGAGTACGGACCGTCATTCCCGTGTTCCGTCATTCATAAGTAGTGCGCATGGATTCCCGCTTTCGCGGGAATGACGGTCCGTCCCTCTGTACCTCTGTACCTCTGTACCTCCGTACCTCCGTACCTCTGTACCTCCGTACCTCTGTACCTCTGTACCTCTGTACCTCTGTAACTTCGTAATTGCATTTTCTGTCATTCTTCAATCACTACCACTGCCAAAGCAACGGTAGACGTGTGGCTGAGTGAGACGTGTATCGTATGAGCGCCCCATCGCTCGAGCATGGTACCAAAGAGTTCGAGACGGGGCTCACCGGATTTCTCGTTCACGATACCGACGAGTTTGAAGGACATACCGTCGCGCATACCGGTCTTGATGGCCTTGGAAAATGCTTCCTTTGCAGCAAAGCGGGCAGCATAATGCAGAAACCGAGTGTCACCAAAGTGATCGCAGTAGGCGATCTCGGTAGGCGTGAAGATCTTTGACAGAAACCGCTCGCCGTATTCGCCAACGGCAGCTTGGATGCGTGGGACATCAACAATGTCCGTGCCGATGCCGACGATCATGGTACGTCTCCGACAAGGTGGGGAAGAATCTGGGCACTTGTTCCGGTGAGCAGATAGTGCGCTTCAGAGGAGAGTGCAGTGGGATTTGGATTCACCTCAACGACAACGCCACCGTATCGCTTTGTGGTGTAGGGCAAACCGGCTGCGGGATACACTTCAGCGCTTGTTCCGGCCACGATCATCACATCACACGTCATAGCCGCCTGCTCGGCAGCAGCGAACACATCCTGCGGAAGTTCTTCGCCAAACCAGACAACGTTCGGACGCATGGCACCAGAACAGAGCGGGCAAACAAGTACATCGTCCGTGCGGATTGCCTCGCAATCATTACAACGGTTCTCGATGAGATTGCCGTGAACCTCCAGCACATTGCGACTCCCGGCACGCTGGTGCAGACGGTCTACGTTCTGCGTGATCAGACAGAAACTGCCGTTTGTTTGCTGCTCCAGTGCGGCAAGGGCATAATGTCCGGCATTCGGTTGCGCTGTTGTGGCAACGGTCTTCCGATATGCATACCATTCTCGAACGCGCTCGGGATTGGCAAGAAAGCCGTCCATACTGGCCAGCTCGCGGGGAGAGAACTTTGCCCACAATCCATCAGGATCGCGAAACGTGGCAATACCCGACTCCGCGCTCACGCCAGCGCCCGTGAGTACGGCAACCGATGCGGCACCGCGAAGAATCTCGCGTACACGGTCGAACTGAGCGTCCACTACGCCGCCGAATTGAGTTGATCTTCTAACAGCAGATAGGCCTTGATGAGCTCGTCGAGATCTCCGTCCATCACCGAGTGCACGTCCGTGATCTTGGTTTCGGTGCGGTGATCGTTCACCATGGTGTACGGTTGGAAGACGTAGCTGCGTATCTGCGAGCCCCATTCAATTTTCTTCTTGGAACCTTCGATGGCGGCCTTTGCGGCTTCCTCTTCTTCGCGTCGGATCTGATACAGGCGAGACTTGAGCATCTTCATCGCATGCTCGCGGTTGAGCAACTGCGACCGCTCCTGCTGACACGCCACAACAACACCCGAAGGGATGTGACGCAAACGCACGGCGGTCTCCACTTTGTTGACGTTTTGTCCGCCCTTGCCCCCTGACCGAAACGTGTCCATTTCTACATCTGCTGGATTGATCACGATCTCAACGTCGTCCTCTACTTCCGGGTACACGAACACGGACGCAAACGACGTGTGACGTCGGGCATTGGAATCGTAGGGACTGATGCGGACCAGTCGATGCACACCGTTCTCGGCCTTGAGATATCCATATGCATACCGGCCGCGTATCTCCAGTGTGCAGCTCTTGATACCCGCGGTGTCGCCCTCCTGCTCTTCGGCAAGGTAGACCTCGAATCCGTGCTTTTCGGCCCAACGGGTGTACATACGCATGAGCATCTCCGCCCAGTCTTGCGCTTCTGTTCCGCCGGCACCGGCATTGATCGTCAGAATGGCGTTACGGTTGTCGTCCTGACCCGAGAGGATCTTCCGAAGCTCCAGCTCATCGACCGCCGTTAGGCACTTCGAGAGCTCCGAGAGAATATCTGCCTCCATTGAGGCATCGTCGACTTCTTCGGCCAGCTCAATCAGGGCCTCTACATCGCCCACACTGCCCTGTGCCTGCTCCCAGGTCTGCACCCAATCCTTGAGCGTAGCCGCCTCCTGCATCATCTTCTGCGCCTTTTGGGCATCATCCCAAAAATCTGGTGCTTGGGAGAGCATCTCCCGTTCTGCTATCTCGTCGCGTTTACGATCGATGTCAAAGGAACCTCCGCAATTGGTCCACCCGGGCGCGGAGTTCACTCACTTGTTGCTTTTGTGGCTCAAACATGCCGCAAAGATACGGAGCCCCGTTCGGCCAGCAGTTATTGAAGGGGGCTGGACAGGGTCAGAATCCATCCAAATGACCCGTTATGTGCTAACGGCCCCACTGGCCAGCGTGCATCAACACGGAGCGTTAACAGATCACTGATGAAGCTCGGAATCCGAGCCACACCCACGCCCGCCTCCATGTACACACCATTGGTGCTGTCGAAGCTGACGCCGGGCACAACAGCACCCGCACGGTTCGTGGTGCTGATGCCGTTGAGGACGCCGATCAGGTCCACTCCCCGACCAAAGACAAGTCCGGGAAGGCCAATGGCCCGCCACCAGAGATCGGTGAAATTGTGCTCGAGGCCAAAACGCACGAACTCCGTGCCGGCAAAGGCATTGATCCCAATCGTCGGAAAGTCCGACAGGATCCCGAATGTCGGGAAGGCCCGCATTGCAACGAACCGGTATTGGTTCGGTGTTTCCGTTGCCTGCACGCCCCCTGCCAGCGTCAGCTCCAGGAGCATCGGAGAGTATCCGGTTTCATACGTGGGCAGGCGAAGCGTGGTGGAGGCATCGACCGACCAGAAGCTTGATCCGGAAACGGTCTCGCGGCCGACAACTCCATGGATAAGTCCCGAGAAGGGATCCGACGAACCACCGAAGATCGACCCGAAGGAACGGGGCGAGCGAGCCGTCAGAGACAGCACCTGAAAGTCTCCCTCGCGGGCCAACACGCGCGGACGCGGCAGCGAGTCGAGAAGGGGCATGTTGATGTGACGTGACCAGCTTGCTTCCAAAGTTGTTGTAACCCATCGCGAGCGTGCCTGAAGCCCAAGAGCGAATCCGTCACGTCGAAAGAAGTCCTGATACTCAGGGAATAACAGATTTGCTAGATCAATGCTACTAAAACTGAGCTGCGTTGTCTTGGCCGCCTGTACGCTGGCCAGCGACGAATAGACGCTGCCGGAGACGGCGAGTGACAGTCTGCGAGCTCGGTATAATGTCGCATCCATTGCCACACGTCCGAATCGTGTACCACCAGACCCGAAACCTCCCGACAGCGTCATGCGCACCGGAGCCAGCTTGGCGGTGACCGAAGCGCCGTACACCGTCTGACTGATGGAGGAATAGTTGAAGAGAGGGTCTATACCCAACGTGAAGTCACCACTTCGTGCGAGGGTGAACATCGAGCCCGAAAGCGGACCGCTGCTTTCGGAATCTGAATCATTTCCGCCGGCCTTCTGAATACTGTCCTGCTTGGCATAGACCTTGACCTCTTCCTCCGACTGCTCGGCAAAGGCATGAGATGCCCAGAAATCCGGACGCAGTGAGTCGGCCGTGGAGTCGACATCGATGCGAACCTTTGGCGTGTCGATCTCTACGCCACCCGCCATGTCAGCCGCCTCGGCCAGAGCAAGAGAGTCCTCCCGGGAGAGTTTCTTGGGCATGAATAGACTGTCGGGAACACCCACGTTCACATCAACCGAGCGGACATTTGTCTGCGCACGCACATCGGCCTTCACGGTGATCAGCCCCGTCACAACATTCAGGCGCAGAGAGGCTGTCGTCAGCTGAAACGTCGGCATCCAGATACTATCCTTCACTCGGTCATATCGTTGCTCAAAGGTCAGCCCCTTGAGAAATGGGAATGACGTTTCCTTGGAGGGGGCAAACGTGGCTGCGATAATCTGATAGGTACCGTCAACGATGCTGAGCGTTCCTGCAAAACCGGGAAAGAGACTCGAGCGCGGAGCAAAGGACATCTCATAAACAACCTGCGAGTCAAGCGTGCTCTTCCCGGTAATCGCGTAGTTGTATTCTTTGAGAGCATTCTTTCCCAATGGCGTCACAAGCTTGGTCTTGAGAATATTCAGTTCATCGAGCGTGAAGTCGAAGAATTCATCAAACACTGCAGTGTTCTCTTGGGCTGGAATGTTGGCCGTCTGCCGACGTTGCTCGATGCGTACGTGCTTACGCTGATCGGGTATTCGACGTTCCGTAATCGTCGAGAACGTTTCAAGGATCACATCCTGCTGCTGCTGGTTTGAGCGACCCATACCAGCTAAGTCAAGCGCAAATCGAACCTTCGAATAGAGGGAGCTGACTACGGTGCGAATGCGTCGTGCGTTGGCGTCTCGTCGCTCGATCGCTCGACGTATGACCTCCTCCGGCGTGATGTCTGCCACGACATTCACACCCCGCAGCGATACACCCGTTTGCAGCATTGCAATGCGAACACTCGAGGCCACCGAAGGCATCTCAATGCGTCTCTCCTTGTAGCCGATACTTCGAACTATCAGGTACTTCGTGGACGCTGCCACCGGCAACCGAAAGGTGCCGCGCTTTCCCGTGTACGTCCCTGTTTGTAGGCCTTCCGCTCGAATTGATGCACCGGCAAGGGGCTCACCGGACGCCGAATCAACAATGGTTCCCGAGAGCACGATCTGATCTTCTGATGCCACCGTCCGGACCGTGAGGAACATCATGCAGATCACGATCAGATGCATGGTTACGAGGATACGCATGTGGGCCGTAGGGCGACAAACGGGTAGGAATTCTACGAGTGAATGCATGGATGTTTGGACACCGAAATCACCAGAGGGTTTCGAATTCATCACCACCGTTTGAAGGACTCGACATGATGAAGCATTTCTTCGCCTCGTTGCTTCTCGGAGCTGTAATGCTCACAACCCCGCTGACAAGCGCCAAGGCACAAGACGAGACAATGATACGCAACAAGCAAGGCGCCTCAGCCCTGCTGTTCACCCTGAAAGGCCTGTCTGACCTGAGCGCCGGCAATTACATGGGCGGAGCGGGAATCTCCACGTTTATGTCGGACAACCTTGCTCTACGAGTAGGTCTTGGCTTTGGCAGCAACACGCTGACAAAGAACAACACTGCAGATGAAGAGACCACCACGACAACCTTCAGCATTGCACCTGGAGCACGGTATAACCTCTTCAACAACTCCAATGTGGCACTCTATGCCGGCGGTCAAGCAATGATCGGCATCGGCCAGGTGAAGAACACTGCAGCAGGCAGCGACGTTAGCACGGTGAGCACTACCACCCTTGGTGCCGGACTGTTTGCCGGTGCCGAGTGGTTTGCCTGGAAGAATCTCTCGCTCTCCATCGAGTATGGACTTGGATTCACCCATACTGCGGATAAGCTCAAGAACGCGTCTGGAGTGGAGACCGATGGCCCAACATCCGTTGACGTAACCATGGGAATATCGAACGTGAACTTCACGCTCGGGTTCTACTTCAACTGAGATTCCAAGACACGATCCGATGAAAAGGTCATGGACGATCCTGGGTCTTGTCGCATTCTGCGCCGGAGTCTGTTCGGCACAGAATGTCATCCACCCCCGGCTGACGATTCAACGTCAGCGTGTAGTACAGTCCTGCGGTGCCGTACTCGACACATCGAAGGCAAATACACCCTTCATGATGAGCACCATCGTTGGCCTGACAACCATCGGTACTGTCAGTTCGGCTAATCGCTCTCAAGGGCTTTTCGGCTTCTGGATTCCTAAGCCGATCATCCTCGGCGCCGACGAAGGAACAGAAGGCGTTACCGCCGGTTCGAGAACCTGGTCCTGGCCGAATCCCTTTCGTGAGAACGTGAGTATCGAAGTGCAGCTCTCTGGCTCAACGGTTGCCGATGCCGACGTCTTCAATAGTGTCGGCGAGCACGTTGCGACACTCCCGGTAGCCATGCTTCGCGATGATGCTGCAACATTCACGTGGGACGGATTGACGTCACTCGGCACCCCCATCGCTAGTGGCAGCTATACAGTTCGGATCTCTGTGACTGAACCTCTGCGGCAACGACGAATCATGTACTCAACTACCATTACACGGATCCGATAGCGTGGCTACCACAAGCACATACCTGCGCTTGCTTGCAGGGCTCATTGTTGTCTTCCTCAGTTGCATGCACCTTGCTGCTCAAGGTAATGGCACTCGAATACCACAACTGCTCTCGTTTCAGGGGGTATTGGTGCAACCCGATGGCTCTGTCTACCCGGATGGGCGGTATGCCATATCTGTCAAGTTGTATACTAGTCAGCAAGGCGGTACACCAGTCTATCAGGATGTCATTTCTACAAGTATCGTCGGTGGGGTCTTCAACCTGATCATTGGTGAACAGGAGTCTCTTGAGGAGGTGGACTTCACGCAACAACTCTGGGTGGAAGTCGGACTACCCGGGACATCACAGACAGCATTCGAGCCGCGCACTAAACTGACAACAGCTCCCTATGCCGCTGTAGCCCAACAGTCTGTCGTAGCTGGTGGACTTCTACCCGGTGCCAAGGGTGTGGTTCGCAGCTTGAATGGGGCTCAGGGTGACGTTAACATTATCGCAGCGGGAGGGCTCATCATCACCCAGGATGGAAGTGATGTGACCATTGATGCGACGGCGATAAAGGGCATCGTGACGATCACTACGCAGGATTCCGTTCTGCGGATTCAGAATCCAGACGGTCCGGCCGTTGCAATTGGCGTTCGAGATTCATCGATCACGTCACGTCACCTAAGGGGTACAGGCGTAGCACCAGGCACATACGGTGACTCGGTCAATGTGCCTCGTATCACGGTTGGCAAAGATGGTCGCGTTTCGTCCATCACTACAGTGCCGGTTGGCAACGTTCAGACATCTACGCTGCAGATCGCGTCGGGTCGTTACGTGAACGTCACCGCGAACCGGCTCTACACTGTCACGATCAACACCACAACCGCGGCGCCAGTTGCACTACCGGTGCTTCTTCCCAACGCCCGCATTCTCATCACAATAGACTCGCCCGATGGCACGACAGCGTATGCCATCTCACAACGTACAGTAAACGGATTTACGGTGTCCTTCGCAGGCGGCCTAGCCCCGAATACTTCTTTTAGTTGGATGGTCATCAACCTCTAACGTTTTCATCATCATCATTCGAGGAGGCTTTCATGCCGACACACAACCGTCCGCAGGTGATCCTAGCGGCACTCGTTCTCACAGCCTTTCTGCCGATGCTTGCCTTCGGTCAGTCAACCCTTCCTATCGAGACAAGGGAACTGAAGATGCAGGGTAGCACCAGTGGAACAATCTCTTTGACGGTGCCCGCTACCGTCACGACGCCCTACACTCTTACGCTGCCGTCTGCCGTTCCCGGTAACGGTGCTCTGATCTACAGCAACACCACAACGGGCGGTCTTGCTTGGTCGAACACTCCGTCAGCCGCCGGCTGGACTCTACGGTGGACCGGTACTGCCCTTGAGTGGGTGGACCCTGCCGGAAGCTCCAATCCCAATTGGGCCATTGGCGGTAACACGCTCACGGCAACCGGAACGATCGGTGCAACGAGCAATCATGGTTTGAGTATTGTGACAAACAACCTCGAGCGGATGTCTATCACAAACGCTGGCGTGATTGGCATCAACGACGGAACAAATGCCGGCGCCACAACGAACATCGGTAAAGCTGGTAACACGGTGAACATTCTCGGCACGACGAATCTCACGGGTGTTGCAAACATCAACGCTTCCGGTACCGACGCTACCAACATCGGAACCGGCGCCACAGCCGGTACGGTGGCCATCGGACGCACTGGTGGTTCGATCTCCACAACCGGAACGGTTACGCAGACTGGCACGCTGAACCTTGCCGGTGCAACCAGCCCCCTGCAAATGCAAGGATCTGCAGGCACCACCGGAGATGTTTTGGTGTCACAAGGCACAGGCGCAACACCGGCCTGGCAGAGCATAAACAGTGCCATTGGTATCCGTACTGCTGGTCAATCAACGGTGACAGCGGCTACATCCGCCACCGTAACGGGCCTTACAACTCTCAGCGCCACGGACGCTATCATCCTGACCCTAGAAGGCTCCACCTCCGTTACGGCAACGATCACTTCCCGCACCGCAGGTACAGGCTTCACGGTGACATTCTCGGGTCAGTACACCGGTACGGTGAACTACCTGGTCATCAAGGCCCAGTAATCTGTGAATACCCTTCCCCCATTCGGCCGATCGCGACGGCCGATTGGAACGGGGGGTGACCACACCTTCAATCTCGTTTCACCAACTACGAACGAAATGATCCTTGGTTCGATTACCATACGGCTCGCTATACCAGGACTCTGGCTGCTGCTCTGGCTTGGAACTACTGTTCACGTGCGTGCTCAGGTTCCGCTTTACACGCGTGAGCTGCATATCCAGCACAACGGTAGCGGTAGCTCGCTGAAGATCACGCTTCCGACGCTGAGCTCATCCTATTCGCTAGCGTTTCCCAGTGGTCAGGGGGCTTCTGGTAGCGTACTAAGTAATGATGGTACCGGCAACCTTTCTTGGACCTCAGCATTGTCGTCAATTGGCAGCTCAGGATCATCAAACTATATCCCGATGTTTACGTCGTCGTCAACCGTTGCTAACAGCAGTATGTATCAGAACGGCACCAGCGTTGGGCTCGGAAACACTGTACCGGGAGCGCGACTACATGTGACGATCGACTCTGCCGCGAAGAAGGGGCTGATCATCCGTGGCGCGGCACTAGCATCGGCGAATCTCCTCGAATTGCAGGACAACACCGGCGCGTCCGTCTTTCAGGTGTCATCGAATGGCGATCTTTCCCGAATTCGCAATGTTTCCTATACGTGGCCCACAGCCCTTCCGGCTGTTGCTTCCACAAACGGAACACAGCTTGGTGAAGCTGTGGCATCCGTCAATAGCTCCGGCACAATTTCATGGCGTCAACTCACGGTTGCATCGGCTACTCTGGACTTCCCAATAACGGCAACACGAACATCGAGTGATCTGACCATCACAGTAAATGGGGCGGCAACAGGTGATATGGTGGTTGTCGGAGTTCCCAATGCAGCAGTCCTCATAAACAGCTGCTATACTGGCTGGGTCTCGGCTGACAACACGGTTACGGTGCGCTTCAACAATTATGATAACGCCGAGAAAAACCCAGCGTCGGCCACATTCAAGGTGACGGTTATCAAGTAACGACTTCGCAGCCCTGATTAAACTTCGGATATTGCATGAGTGTCTATGCACGCTCATTTCCGGAGGCTCGCATGCGAAATACGATTCTTCTTCTTGTCCTAACGCTGGTTGGTAGTAGACTTCATGCTGCGGAGGTGCCCACGTGGTCAGCTGACGTGGCACGCATCATCTACGCCAATTGTACATCGTGCCATAGAACCGGCGAGATAGCCCCCTTCCCACTCGAGACCTTTGAACAGGCTTCCGACTTCGGATATTCGATCAAGCGTGCCGTGCAGGAACGCGAAATGCCCCCATGGCCCCCGGCAAAAGGTCACGGAACCTTTGTTGGAAACCGTTCACTCAGCGAAACCGATATCGAGACCATTGCGAAGTGGGTGGATGGCGGTATGCCAGCAGGTGATCTATCATCGGCTCCTAAGCCCCCTTCATTTCCCAGCGGCTCTCAGCTTGGCACTCCGGACCTTGTGCTGACGATGAACGAAACGTGGACCATCCAGTCGAACTATAAGGATGTGTATCGCTTTTTCGTCCTGCCTACCAAGCTCTTGCAGGACCGCAGCGTTAAGGCCATCGAGTTCCGCCCGGGTAATGCCTCCGTAGTGCACCACGTCCTGTACTTCTTGGACACCACCGGAACAGCTCGCAAGAAGGACGCCGAGGATCCGCTACCGGGCTACAGTGGTTTTGGTGATCCAGGGTTTGAATCAGCAGTCTCGTTTCTTGGGTGGGTTCCGGGTGCGCAAACGCGCTTCTATCCGCCCACGATCGGCTCAGCGATGTACAAGAACTCCGACCTTGTGATCCAGGTTCACTACGCCCCTTCAAAGACAGAGCAGACGGACCGTTCTCTCGTGAACATATTCTTCCATTCGTCCGACGAAGTGCGACAGGTGCAGGAATTCGCGATAAATCCACGTCAGCTTGTTGCCGGCCAACAGTTTCAGATTCCCGCGAATAGAGTTCAATCCTTCACCACCACCTTTACGATTCCCGCAGAGATCAGCGTGGTTGGCGTTGCCCCACACATGCACCTGCTGGGTAAGAACTGTCGGGCCTATGCTACCACGCCCAAGGGCGACACCATTCGATTGATCTCCGTACCGCAGTGGGACTTCCATTGGCAAGGGGGCTATACATTCAAGAACCCGGTTCGAATTCCTCGTGGGTCGAAGCTCTTCTACGAGGCCACCTACGACAATACCATGAATAACTTGGAGAATCCGAACAACCCTCCAAAGCTTGTCCGATGGGGCGAGAGCACTACCGACGAAATGCTGCTCTGTTACTTCCACTGGCTTCCATATCAAGCCGGAGATGAATCACTCGATATGGAGACGAAGCTGCCAACCTCCGTAAGCGGCGATGCGGACATCCTCGGCTTGTCCATTGAAGCTCGTCCCACAGTTACATCAAGCCACATCACCCTCGCCGTCGAGTCGACCGAAGATCGCACCATGACCTTCGACATCATCGACCTCAGTGGACGTGTCATCGGCTCAGCCTTCACACGGCCCGTTCCGCAAGGTGTCTCGTCCATCACAATCCCAGCAGAATCAGTTCCGCAGGGCTCGTACCTTGTCCGAGCTACATCACCAACAGGCACCACTTCGTGCAGGGTGGTGGTGAAGAAGTAGAGACGAGTGACGAGAGTTTACTGATTACTGATTACTGATTACTGATTACTGATTACTGATTACTGATTACTGATGAGTGACGAGTGACAAGTGACAAGTGACGAGTCTGATAACTCCGTAATTCAGTAATTCCGTAACTCCGTAACTCCGTAACTCCGTAATTCAGTAATTCAGTAATTCCGTAATTCAGTAATTCAGTAATTCCGTAATTCCGTAATTCAGTAATTCAGTAATTCAGTAATTCTATAACTCTGTAATTCTATGAAAACGTCTGCCTCAGTCGCATATACCGTTCCTGGTATTCGATGAGGTCTTGTTCGACGCCGAGGTGTTCAAGGACGGAGCCGAAGATCTTGATGCTTGACTCGAACTCTTCCACTATTACTAGGTCAGCTCCTTGATCGAGGGCAGACTTGCTGTTGCGCTGGTAGCGGGAGCGGACAATGATGTAGACATCCGGACGCAGGGAGCGGATGAGTTTGACGCCTCGCGTGATGGCCGCATCCTGGTTGATTGCGATGATGACGTTCGAGACGTGTTGAATCCCAGCGCTACGAAGTGCGTCTGCATCGGTCATGTCTCCCGATATGCAAGGTTCTCCCTTAGCTCGTAGGGCCGCAGCGTTGTTCCTGTCCAACTCCAGCAGACGATATCGAATACCTGTCTGAGCCAGGACGTGCGCGACATTGAGTCCGAGAACGCCAGCACCGATGATGAGCACCATCGGCTGATCTTCGTGCAAAGTTCCCTCCTCAAGTCTGATGTATCCATCGGTATCATCAGTTGTCCACCTGCGTAGAGTGGGCGTCAATCTCGCAAGGGGCGATAGACGCTCAGCAACTATAGGAGCAAAGGTCACGAGAAGTGGCGTTACGATCATGGTGATGATGATGGTCACCAGAAGATTCTGAAACTCTGTCGAAGTGATAACGCCGTAATCCATTCCAACGGACGCAAGTACAAAGGAGAACTCTCCCACCTGTGCAAGTGTGATGCCGGCGGTGATAGCAGTCCGTATCGGAACGCGAACCAGGATCAGCACCAGACTTACAACAACACCCTTGACCAATAGGATGAGCATCGCCGTGAGAATGTTCGCCGGTAAGGTCGCCCACACCACGTGTACCAACAGTCCCACCGAAAGGAAAAACATGCTGGTGAACGCATCGCGCAGCGGCTCTACAGCCTTACCAATGGCATGGCCGTCATCACTACCGGCGATAGCCATGCCGGCTATGAATGCTCCAAGAGCCATAGATATGCCAGCCAGCGACGTTACCCATGCCGCACCAAAACACAAGCCCAGCGCAGCAAGAATTAGGACTTCCGGGTTCGAGGAGCGTGCCAGGTGGGGTGTAAGACGCGGAAGAACCAGTCGCATGCCAACGATCATGGCAACAGTCACAGCAACAAGCAGCAGCAAACGCACGGTTATCTCACCGGGGTTCACGTCCTGACGCGTGTCCAATAGCGTAACGATGATCATCATCGGGACAACGGCAATGTCCTGGAAGATGAGAATGCCAAGTGCCGCCCGTCCCTGTGGTTGCATAAGCTCCCGACGATCGCTCAACAGCTTGATACAGATCGCCGTTGAACTCAAGGCAGAGGCCATTCCAATCAGAATTGCTTCAGAGGTCGAATAGGCGGTGGATGCAACGACAGATACCCCATATACCAACGCCGTTGTCGCGAGCGTGGTAAGGATTATCTGCAGCGGGCCACCGATCAGCACGATCGAGCGGAGTTTCCTGAGCTCGTCTAGCGAGAACTCCAGACCGATCGTAAACAACAGGAGCATCACCCCGATCTCGGCGATGGAGGATATGATCTGGTCCTGCTGGACTATCCCGAACCCCGTAGGACCCAACAGGAGCCCCGTAACGATCAACCCGATGACAGGGGGCAGATGAATCTGGCGGAAGACGCGCAGTACTACAAGTGCCGCAAGACACAACAGAGCGAGTTCATCGAGAAAGTCAAAGGCATGCATCGCCCACCTCCCCTACGTTCGCTCACCGAACACGGCGGTGCCTACACGCACAATAGTCGACCCCTCTGCAACAGCCCACTCAAGGTCGTGGGACATACCCATCGAAAGTTCGCTCTTCGTGCCGTGGGTAATGTCATAACGATCGCGGATCTGACGGAGCATCGAAAAGCCCCTTTTCACCAATGACTCGTCATCGCTCAGCGCACCGATGGTCATGAAGCCCGTGATACGAAGCACCGGACGCGACAACACGTCATCAATCAAGCGCTCGACGTCGTCGGGATGACACCCGTGCTTGCTTGCTTCAAATGATGTGTTGACCTCGATCATCACATCGACCGTTGTTGAACGTTTCGCACACTCACTGGCTAGGGATTCGACGAGTGACAGACGATCGACCGATTGAACACATTGCACACGGCCGACAACATCTTTGACCTTGTTGGTCTGTAGATGTCCGATAAAGTGCCACGTGATGTCCAAGTCCTTCATCGCATCAACCTTTGGAACGAGCTCCTGCACACGGTTCTCGCCAAAGAACTGCTCGCCCAGACCATAGACCTCGCGAAGCGTCTCGTCTGACTGAGTCTTGGTGGCCAGCATCAGCTTGGTGGCGTCAGTAGCACGTCCGGCTGCGGCGAGAGCGTCCTGTAATCGCTGATGAACAGCCCGAAGTGACGATTCGAGATTGTGCATGAAGGGGGCTTAGTGGCGAATAACAACGGAAGAAGATTTCGTAACGCCATTGGCGGTCACACGCACAATGTATTGGCCTGATGCAATGTCGCTGACGTCGATGGTTGTTGAGCCCCCTGACGAATCAACACGTCGGATGCTGCGGCCATCAATGGCAACGAGTTCAATGACGTACTGGCCATCGGTTCCGGTCGGCTGGGCTATGGTGAGTCGGTTATGAGCCGGATTCGGCGACACAGCGCCAGCATCAGAATCAACATCGGCAACACCCGTAATGGTACCGGTAACAAACGACTGCCGATCCGAGAACACTCCTGTTGCGTCATCATCAATAGAACGCACGCGCCAGAAGTATCGCTTTGCGCTCTCAAGTCCCGGCACCGCGTAACTCGTGTCGGCAAGTGCTGATGCGCTGGCGACGATGGGCTTAAAACCCGCGTTCGCGGCAACTTCCACATCATACCGCCGTGCACCCGGAACGCGTTCCCACACAAGCACAACCGGTGACACATCCGTTGCGGCGGCGGCTGGCTTCAGCAGTGCCGGCGGACGAATAGCAGTGCTAAAGGACCACTGCTGTGCACGTTCTCCCGCTCCACCAGCACCATACGGCTCAACGGTCCATGTGTATCGTTCCGGGCCCTGCTTCAGATTCTGCACCTTGAAAGATGTTTCACGAATTCCCTGATACGATGCATTCCGCGTCGTATCGCCGGCACATTCAAGAAAGACCGAGTACGAAACAGCGCCGGCTGCGGCCTTCCACGTGAGCACGGTGTCGGGTAGGATGCCCCGACGCATGTCAGGGGGCGAGGCAAGCTCCACACGAGAAGGACGGGCCGGAAGTGAGGTGATCTCACCCCACCACGTTCCCCGTCCGTGTGTAGCTACGGCAATGGTCTTGTCGGCCTTGGGACTCATCGACATCCGCGTTACGACCATGTCGCAGGGAACATTACCAAGTTCTTCGGTTGCTGTTGGCGTCCACACCGTGGACATACCGTTGGTTCTCGGCGTGAAGTAGAGTCCTGTAGAAGTTGCAGCGATCAGCACCGTTATGCTATCATCGTACGGACGGATAGCTGCCCAGTTTACCGCCGGGCCATTGCCCACTCCAGAGAGATTCTCTTCGAGATTCCCAGCGATAGCCTGCCATGTGTCGCCGGCATCGAACGTTTCAAAGATGCTCACCACGCCGTAGTTGGACAGACACACCACAACGTGCTCTCGGTTGCGGGGATCGATGCTCACGGAATTTATGAAAGCACCGCTGCGCATCGAGGTGGATGTAACGTCCTTCGGAGTAGGATTGCCCCTTTCTGCTGAATCCAACCGATAGACCTTTCCGCTTGATGTGCCATAAAAGACACGGTGATGTTTGCCATCAGCAGTGGTGGTTGCCAGTACACACGAGATCTGCGCCGTGCCTACGTTGGTCTTCGTAAGCGAGTCCCATCCGATGAGTGTTGAATCCGAATTGCCAGCCGGAATCATGTTCACATCGTTGAGTCGCCAGAGCTGGTTGTCACCCGCCATGTAGATCATGTGTTGATCTACCGGATGCGGTACATACGGATTGATGAACAAGTAGTCCTTTGGTCCGATCGGATCGATACGCTTTCGATAACTCTCTTTGCCGGAGGAATCATACCGCACATAGTACACGCGACCCTGTTGCGAAGAGTAGTACACCGAGTATGATGGTCCGCCGCTGACGAAGTAGCTGTATGCACCATCACCGCCACCCACGCGTAGCCAGGGAGTTGTTGTGGGCTCGTCTTCATCTCGCTGAAACCACACAGAGTTATCCTGCATACCGCCGATGATCTTGCGCGAGGTTTCAAAGCCTGGCATGTTTGGAATATCAACGGTGTAGAATTGCGTCGTCAAGTATCCACGGTTCAGATCACGCCAGACAACGGAATCGGCAAGGATATCATCGGTCACATAAACCCCACCGTCGTTTGCACTGAACATCTGCTTAGGATTTGCAGGATGAAACAGCACATCGTGCTGGTCCGGATGATGGTCCTTGTACGATGAGTATTTATCGAATGACGGGGTCGGCTTCCAATAGCCCCCTATCCACTTTGTGTTCTTGGTGGACATGAGACCATCCGTCGAACGATAGAGGTTCGTGCCACCGATAACAACAAGGTTGGAATCATGCGGCGAGACCTTTACCAGCAGGTCGTATCCGCCTTGTGAGTAGAAGTCACCCCGCTGCTCATCGGTCAAAGGAATGTTGGCCGAGCGATTCTCCCACGTTCCGGTGTCGGCCGAGGTGCGTGTATACTTCCACAGACTGTGCCATTCGAAGCGCTCTTCGCCACGATAGATCGTCGAACCTTTCGCCCCCTGATCCGGGGTTTCCGCCAACACGAATATCTGCTCCGGATGCTGCGGCACAGGGGCTAGCACAATGCGCTTGACGGTATTCTTCATGTCAGGGGGCGTCACATTCGTCCACGTGGTACCATTCGTGCTACGAAACACGCCCCAGCGGGATGATATCGAGCCCTGCGTTCCGGTAAACCCGGCAAACGCTGCATAGAGGGTTCCGTTGGAGGTAACGACCACGTCCGAAAAGATCGAGTTGCTGCCAAGGACTGCCGTCCACGCAGCCCCACCATTCGTCGATCGATACAAACCGGCACGGGCTGTGGCAACGTACACTTCCTGACTATCCCGTTGCGAGTGAACAAGAGCTCGCCACGTATAGGCGAACTGATGATTTGCCGGAATGCTCGAGCTCACCGTTGAAGGCAAGGGGCTCCACGTATTACCGTTATCTGTCGACTTCAGAATGCCGTTACCGGAGATCTGCGCCGAGTTACCGTAGATCTCACCTGTGCCGGCATACCATATGTTTTCAAAGCCCTTGCGTGTGTCCTGAGCAACGCATGCAACGCTATGCAGCTGATCCGGCTTTGTGCAGATCTGCCATGTAGCGCCGGCATCCGTCGATTTCCAAATGCCCCCTGACACAGCTCCGATGATGATCGTCTTCGCATCGCGAATGTCGAACGCAATTGCCCGGGTGCGTCCACCAATGTTCCAGGGTCCGCCCGACTTCCACGAAGCATACGCCTGCACTTCTTCGGATGATTTGCTCTCGAGAACCTGATCTGCAAGTCGTTGAGCAAAGGCCAGTTCGCGTTGACGCATATCCGTGGGAACCACGCCAAGCGCCGGGTCGCGATGCTTGAGTTCATCGAACTCTTTGCGTCCACTCACCGATGGTCCATCCGGAACACGCTGCGAACTGCACGATACCAGAACAACGCTTGCAACGATGAGGTAGAGAGAAGTCTTCATCTCCGAAACAGCCCCTTGATTGATGAACGTCGTCCCCCGAGAAGCATGAAGGCGACAGAACTATATGCGGCAATGACGGCAACGCGAGCCGCGATCATAAAGTTGCCCTCAAGCGGAGCAGAGATCACGCCGAGGTACGCAATGGCCGATGAGCTCACAAGCACACCAACCTTGCCCCATTCATAGCGTATCGGGTACACACGCTGAGAGAATTCGAACAGCATAACGGCACTCACAACGTAGGCAAGAACCTTTGCCCAGGCAGCTCCCATGATGCCGTATGGTGGGACGAGGAGCCATGTGGCAAAAACACTGACGATGGCTGCCGTGATCGTGGCAATGGGAAAGAACCCGGTCCGCTTCTCGATATGCAGTCCGGCAGCCATGTTGATGAACACACCGTTGAAGAAGTAGGCGAACATCACCACCGGGATGATCGTGAGTCCGTCCCAATACTCCGGGTTGACGAAGCGTCCACCAATGAATGGCAGCTGTACAACGTATTCAATGAACAGTGACGTAACAAGGAAGATCGCACCACACACGGCGGTGAACGCTGTGAAGACGGTTGCAAAGGTCTGCTTGGCATCGTCGTCGTGACGATGATTCAGGTAGAACGGTTTCCAGGCATACTCGAACACCGTAACGAACATCATCATCGGCAACGCCAGCCGGAAGTTCGTTTGATACATCCCCACAACACTGCTGCTGGTAAGCATCAGCATGATGGGTCTATCTGCCACCTGCACCATGATCGACGAGAAATTCGATGGAACGGTGGGCAGACCGAACGCGAGCATCTGTCGGAGCAGACCACGTACCGAAAAGACTGTTGACCGAAGCGTCCCGACAATGCCCGGTAAAAACACCAGAAACGTGGTGGCACTTCCAATGACGCCGGCCCAGAGAGCCCCTTCAATGCGCCAGCCAAACCCGACCACGAACAGCAGCGTGAAGGCGAAGGTCACGACAACGGACAGCAGACGCAGCGATGCAAAGACACGCGGACGCCGCTGCATGCGAAGCTGGGCAAATGGTATCAGCACAAGTCCATCGAGTAATGGGATGAGCGCGGCGATCTGGACAAGGTGAGCCCCCTGACCTCCCAGCGCAAGCATCGGCGAGCTGGCAATAGGCGCAGCCAGCAGGATTGTTGCAAGTGTAACAGCAACACTCAGTGCCGCCACCGTTGAAAATGCCGTGGTGAAGACCTGCTGGTTCCCCTCTGCGTCATCCTTGTGCCAGAACCGCATGAACGCCGGCTCCATCCCCAAGGAATAGAGGATGTTGACGAAGGCGATCATCGCGTAGATCGCCGCCACCTCTCCGATCTCTGTCTTGCTGAGGTAGTTCGTAAAGAGCGGCGTTAGCAGAAACGTCAGAAACCTCGACAGCACGGTCGAAATGCCATAGACAACGGTGTCCGATGCGAGTCGGGCGATCTTGGAACTCATCCTGCGGTGGATCGGTAAGCGTTAGGGGGCAAGGGGGTGCAGACGTAGTTTTGCAGTGGTACAAACATAGGCAGACCATCATGCGCTCACGGCCCACTACGACCCACTTCACGGCAGTTTTCACCCTTGTCTTCGGACTCTGGTCAGGTTCCTCCCATGCACAGACTGCTACAACGCCGGCTGCTCAGCGGATCGTTGACCACGTCCGCGTTCTTGCCTCGGATAGTTGTATGGGTCGTGGACCCGGATCGAGCGGCATTGAAAAGGCAGCCACCTATGTGATGTCCCAGTTCGAGGCGATCGGACTGAAGAGGGCCGGACGTGCCAGCTATGGTGATCCCTTCACGCTGACCACCGGCGTAAAGCTCACCGGCTCGAATTCGGTAAGCTTCTCCGTCGTGATTGAACGTCCGGGCGTTCCGGTTGACCAAACACGCCCCATTACTGTGGGATGGAAGCTCGGTGCCGATTACCAGCCGTTCGGCTTTAGCGAGTCGGGCTCGGTAAAGGGTGATGTTGCCTTTGCGGGATATGGACTTTCGACGTCGTCGTACGACGACTATGCCGGCGTCGACGTCAAGGGGAAGATCATCGTTGTCCTGCGCGGCCTTCCGGGCTGGGCAGAAAAAGATGAGTCGCTCCGCCAGCTGTCATCGATTCGTAGCAAAACCACCGTGGCCCGGGACAAGGGGGCGCTGGCGGTGATCTTCGTGAACAAGAACGGCGATTCTGCCGACGTGCTCTCACGGTTTGGACTCGACCGACTTGGTAAGAACTCGGGCATCCTTGTAGTGCAGGCGCGCCGGTCCACGTGCGCCAAGGTGTTCCCGCCAAAGGGCACGTCCCTGTTTGTTGCCGAATCCGAGATCGAGAAGACCAAGAAGCCAATGTCGTTCGCCTTGGCGAACGTGACGTCGAATGTTACCGTTGGACTGAGCTTCGAGGAAAGCACTACGTCCAACCTCATCGGTATGGTGGAGGGAACAGATCCAACGCTGAAGGATGAGTACGTGGTTGTAGGTGCCCACTACGACCACATTGGCATGGGCGATGAGAACTCCCTTGCGGCATCACCAGAGCCGGCAATTCATTACGGGGCCGACGACAACGCCTCCGGAACGGCGGGCATGATCGAGCTTGCGCGCGCGGTATCGGCAAGCCCCCTGAAGAGAAGCGTTCTCTTCATGGCATTCAGCGGCGAAGAGAAGGGGCTCCTTGGCTCGAAGCACTGGGTGTCCACGCCGACGATTCCGCTGGAGAAGATCGCTGCGATGATAAACCTCGATATGATCGGCCGTCTTAAGGACGGCAAGTTGAATGTTCAGGGTCTTGGCACATCCTCGGTTTGGCCGGCCGTGATTGACTCTGCAAAGAAGGGGCTGCCCCTTACCGTTACCACTACAGCCGATGGTTTTGGTCCGAGCGATCACTCGTCGTTCACGGGCAAGGGCATTCCTGTGCTGTTCTTCTTCACCGGACTTCATGGCGACTATCACCGTCCGTCGGACACGTGGGACAAGGTCAACGCTGACGGTCAGGTCACGGTTCTGTCTATGGTGGAGCGCGCCCTGCGCATGATCGGCGATGCTCCTGCTCGTCCGGACTTTGCCAAGGGTGCCGACAAGCCAGCTGCCACGCAGTCATCCAGCATGGCACTAAAGGTCACCTTTGGTGTTGTTCCGGATTACAGTGACGATCCCCAAGGTCTTCACATCACCGGCGTCAAGCCTGGATCTCCGGCCGAAAAGGGCGGTCTTGAAGGTGATGACATCATTACGGCCATGGGCGCAACGACCATCAAGAACATCTATGACCTGATGACGGCGCTTGGCACCTTCAAGCCGGGCGATGTTACAACCGTCAAGGTGCTACGCGATGGTAAGCCCCGTGAGCTGACGGTGACCTTCGTTGGTAAGTAAACCGGTCAGTTATTGGCAAACGTCCAGGCCACAACGGCCATGGCGTAAACGCAGTCGTTAACCTCGTGCTCCTTGAGCTTGTCAACCGTATCGCCCTCGGTGTGGTGGTACCAGAAGTAGCGCTCACCTTGTACTGTTAGCTCCATCGTTGGCACTCCCATTCGGTGAAGGGGGCTCGTGTCCGCACCACCGCTGCCGGTCGTGATCGTTGTTGCATGCACCTTCGATAGGAGGCCATTGGCAATGTCTTCTGCCGTTGCTCGAACCACACCGTTGGTGTCGCTGCAGGTAAAGCCCGTTGGAGCAAACACGCCGGCATCGCTCTCGATGGCCATTACATGCTTTTCATCGGCAGTTTGCTTGGCGTAGGCTTCGCCACCACGCAGTCCGTTTTCCTCATTCGTCCAGAAGCACACGCGGATGGTACGCTTCGGACGGAGTCCAAGCGTCTTCATCATCGTCAGCGCCCGCCAGGCAACGAAGCAGCCGCCGGCATCATCCATAGCGCCCGTGCCAAGGTCCCACGAATCGATGTGACCACCCATAACGACAACCTCATTCGGGAACTCTGAACCCGGGATCTCAATGATCACATTGCGTGACTGAGCGTCTGGGAGCCACGTGGCTTCCATCGACAGGGTCAGCTCGATGGTCTCTCCACGGTCCTGACATCTCTGCATCATCAATGCATCTTCCATGCTGACAGCCCCATGCGGGATCTTTGGCACATCGTTCTGATACCCCATCCCGCCGGTATGCGGCGTCTGAATGCCATAGGGTCCAACGCTGCGCACCAACGATGCAATAGCCCCATAGCGAGATGCCTCCGATGCACCGCGACTGCGATACTGCACCGTTTCGCCATAGGTTGTGAATGGCACATTGAACACAACGATCCGGCCCTTGGCTTCTGCTTGGCGTGCCTTGAGGTCATCGAAACTCTTTACCACCAGGACCTTACCCGTAAGGGGCTTGCCATCCGTACCGATACTGCCACCAAGTCCGCAGAACGGTAGCGAACGGGCAATCGGCTTGGACATCGTTAGCGATTCGTTACCACGACGCCAGTTCGGAACCATCACGGGCTGAGTCTTTACCTTCCAGCCCTCGGCAGACATCTTACCGATGAGCCAGTCGAGCCCCCTTTCAAGATTATCCGAGCCACTGAGGCGCTTTGGATAATGATCGCAGAAATCTGCCAGCAGTGAGTAGCAGCCTTTGTCGTCCTTCGTCCACGCTAGCATGCGCTCGGCATCGCGGGCAAAACGCTTCGAGAGTTCATCTCCGGCAGCTGCAAGCGTTGTTGAGCACAGCAGAAGTACGGCAAATAGTCGGAGGGTTGTCATAAGCGTCCTGACGCAAAAAAGGGTCGATGAAATTTTGACTCCGCAAAAAATACGACAGCGCCACCGTGGTATCTTTGTCGGTCGAGAAGTTCCATTTTCTCCGAAATCATCATGAGCATTTCTGTACGTGCCATCCCGGAATCGGAAACACTCCGATTCATCAAATCCCAATGGAACTTTTACAAGAACGACCCGCATTGGGCGCCCCCGCTGATCATGGATCGGCAGAAGCTTCTGAACACCAAGAAGAATCCGTTCTACCAGCACGGCTCGATACAGCTCTTCTTGGCCGAGCGCAATGGTGAAGTTGTTGGCCGTATCGCGGGAATCATCAATCGCAATCACAACGCCACGCACAACGACAAGGCAGGCTTCTTCGGATTCTTCGAATCGATCGACGATCAGGAAGTAGCCACAGCCCTGCTGCGTGCGGCGGAAGAATGGGTGAAGTCAAAGGGAATGGATGAGATCCGCGGACCCGTCAACCCATCGATGAACGATGAATGCGGCCTTCTCATCGATGGCTTTGATGGTACGCCGGTGATCCTGATGACCTACAACCCGCCCTACTATGCGAAGCTCATTGAAGGGGCTGGGTACGGCAAGGCACAGGATCTTTTTGCGTACCTGCTGCACAACAAGGACTACGCGTCTGACAAGATGAAGCGTCTGTTCGACGTCATCGTCAAGCGTAACGACCTTACCTTCCGGTCGTTCAACTTCAGCAACAAGAAGCAGTTCGAGAAAGACGTCCAGACCCTGAAGCAGATCTACAACCAGGCATGGGAAAAGAACTGGGGCTTTGTGAAATTCACAGACGCCGAGTTCGACTTCCTCGCGGCGGACCTGAAGCAGATCGCCGACGAGAATCTCGTCTTTGTTGTTGAGAGTCACGGCCGCGTAGCCGGCTTCTGCTTGGCCCTGCCCGACGTCAACCAATGCCTCAAGCACAACAAAAGCGGTGGTATCCTCGGCGGCGTATGGCACCTGCTCACGAAAAAGAAATCTATCGACCTTGTCCGCATCATCGTCCTCGGCGTCCTGCCGGAATTCCGTGGCACCGGCATCGATGCGGCCATGTACATGGAGATCGGCGAACGTGCTAAGCAGCGCGGCATCCTCAAAGGCGAAGCCAGCTGGATCCTCGAAAGCAACGAAATGATGAACAAGGGGCTAACCCAAACCATGAACGGCGAACGATACCGGACGTATCGGATATACGAGAAGAAGGTACGGAGTGACGGAGGTACGGAGTGACGGAGGTACGGAGTGACATGTAGGGGCGAGACGCAGTCTCGCCCGAATCAACGAAATCAACCCCCGGCCCTCGCCCGAATCAACGAAATCAACCCTGCCCCTTGCTTGCTCTGGGCTTCGGCCAAAATGACTAGACTAACCCAAACCCAACACCCAAAACCCAACACCTAAAACCTAATGGGTAGAGCATTTGAATTTCGACGGGCCCGCAAAGAAAAGCGCTGGGCCAACATGGCACGAACGTTCACCAAGTACGGACGCGAGATATCGCTGGCCGTGAAGGCTGGTGGACCGGACGTGGAGACCAATGCGCGGCTACGCGTGGTGATCCAGAACGCCAAGGCGGCAAACATGCCGAAGGACAACATCGAGAGTGCTATCAAGAAGGCGTCTGCCAAAGATGCGGCCACGCTCGAGGAGATGAATTACGAAGGGTACGCCCCTTACGGCGTAGCCATCTTTGTGGAAACGGCTACTGACAATCCAACGCGGACCGTGGCCAATGTGCGGTCGTACTTCAACAAGTGCAACGGACAGCTTGGCACGTCCGGGTCGCTGGAATTCATCTTCGATCGCAAGGGTGTGTTCACGATTCCTTCGGCCGGTGTGAACCGCGATGACCTCGAAATGCTTCTCATCGAGAATGGGGCTGAGGACATCGTGGATCAGGATGACGACATCATCGCGTACACATCCTTTGCCGATTTCATCGGTGTGCAGCGTGCACTGGAGCAGGCCGGCATTGCGGTCACCAATGCTGAAGTGCGTCGCCTGCCGAATAACACCGTGACGTTGACCGATGAGCAGGCCGAGGAGATCATCAAGCTGATCGATAAGCTAGAAGATGATGACGATGTACAGAATGTGTTCCACAACATGAACGAGAACGAGTAACATGTGCGGTATTGTCGGCGTCTTTAACCACCCCCAGGCATCGGCTCTTACATACTACGCACTTCACGCCCTGCAACATCGGGGTCAGGAAGCAGCAGGCATTGTGTCGATGTACGCCGACGAGAAATCCGGCAAGCCCCGCCTTGGAATCCATAAGGGCGAGGGGCTGGTGCTGGATGTGTTTTCGGATCACGGTCTTTTTGAGAAGACCCTCCAAGGCCGTTCGGCAGTTGGACACAACCGGTATTCCACAACGGGCAGTAACTCGCTCGCAAACATTCAGCCGTTCAGCTTCAACTATACCGGTGGAAATTTTGCGCTGGCGCATAACGGCAACCTTACCAACACGCGCCCCCTTCGAGAGCGACTCAAAAACGAGGGGGCGATCTTTCAGTCGACCACAGATAGTGAGCTGTTTCTCCATCTGATCGCCCGCAGTCGCAAGTCTTCACAGATCGAACAGATTCGCGAAGCCGTCCAAACGGCGCAGGGTGCGTATTCTATCGTCATGCTCTCAGAGACCGCCATGTATGCCACGCGAGACCCGCATGGCTTCCGGCCGCTGTGTGTGGGCCGAATCAAGCATGATGAAGGATATGCCTACGTTGTGGCATCCGAGACCTGTGCTCTCGACATCATCAGCGCTGAGTACATACGCGATGTAGAACACAACGAGATTCTTGTATTCGATGAGAAGACAATTGCAACCGGCGAGATAACCTCGCACTACATCGATGAATCAATGACGACATCGCGTCATTGCATCTTCGAGTACGTGTACTTCTCGCGTCCGGATTCGAAGATCTTCGGGCACAACGTCGACAAGGCCCGCCGCAAGATGGGTAAGAACCTTGCCGAGGAAAGTCCGGTTGCGGCAGTGAATGAACGTGACGTGGTGGTCATCGCCGTGCCAGACTCGGGCAACACAGCAACGCTTGGGTATGCTCGTGTGAATCAAGAACGGTTCCCCTCGCGGTACGAGATCGGACTCATCCGCTCGCATTACGTCGGACGTACGTTCATCGCACCGGGTCAGGACAAACGTGAGTTTAAGGTCAAGACCAAGTTCAACGTCGTGCGTGGCGTTCTCGAAGGCCGCACGGTGGTCGTGATCGACGATTCGATAGTCCGCGGCACAACATCGAAGTCTCTCATCAAGCTCATTCGCGAGGCCAAGCCTGAACAGGTTCACCTTCGCATCACCTCGCCCCCTGTCAAGCATCCATGCATGTATGGAATGGACTTCCCAAGCGAGGGCGAGCTCATTGCTAATCACTTTACCTCTGATGAAGCCATAGCCAATGAACTTGGAGCCGACAGTGTGCGTTATCTCAGCGTCAAGGGGCTGATGGATTCCGTTCCACAGGGCCCGGGCATCAACTACTGCACTGCCTGCTTCACGGGAAGCTATCCGGTGGAAGTAGATATGACGGTGACGAAACTGAGTACTGAGGAATGAGCACAGAAGAGTTTGACGACAATGCGTCGATGCTGCCGCCAACCACAAAGAATGGTTGGCTGTACTTTTACATCATCGTTGCTGTCCTGGCCGTTACGGCAGTTGTCCTGGGCGCGCTATACCGTGATTCCACCAAGCCGGGTGAGGTACTCTCTCGTCAAAAGCTCAAGAGCGCCAAGCGCGTTGTGTACACCGTGGTCTTCAGTCGCATTGAGCAGCGTCGTGCCGACAGTATCATCGACGTTATCACGCGCGACATTGGAGCAGACACTGCAACGACTGATATGATCATCGGTTCGCCAACGACGGATCCATGGTGTGCATCAATTGGAGAGTATCGGCGCAACCTCCGCAAAGCAATGTCGACCGAAACGAAGCTCCCTCTTGGCAAGCAGTCCGTTATCGTGTCGATGATCGGAGGGCTTCTTACCAAGAACGAACTTCCGGCAACCCTCTACTTGGTCGGCAACCTCTCGCAAGTCGATGTTTCGACCATTGTCCCGCGCACCACACGCACTATTGGTTCCTTCGAAATCCGCTCCCGCATCATGGGTCCGGTCACCGTGGTCAACTGCATGGATACCACCCACCCCGGCAATGCGGCATATGCCAAGCTATTTCGCGGCAAGGGGCTGGGGATGTAGACGAGTGACGGGTGACGAGTGACAAGTGACAATCCATCCATAATAGCCCCGGGCCTTGGCCCGGGGTACGAGAGACGAGTGACACCACCGTCCCACACGCGAAGCGTCCCACACTAGGTCCCTCACTTCGTTCGGGATGACGCCACGCGAAGCGTCTCGCACGCCGAAGGCGTCTCGCACCGCAGGTCCCACACCGCAGGTCTCGCACGCCGAAGGCGTCTCGCACCGCAGGTCCCACACGCCGAAGGCGTCCCACACGCCGAAGGCGTCCCCCACGCGAAGCGTCTCGCACGCCGAAGGCGTCTCGCACCGCAGGTCCCCCACGCGAAGCGTCCCACACGCCGAAGGCGTCTCGCACCGCAGGTCTCGCACGCCGAAGGCGTCTCGCACCGAAGGTCTCGCACGCCGAAGGCGTCCCCCACGCGAAGCGTCCCCCACGCCGAAGGCGTCACTTACCCACGATCACGATCTCCGTCCGTCGGTTCAGCTTTCGTCCAAACTCCGTTGTGTTATCACCGATAGGCTTCGTTGAGCCAAGTCCGACGGCCATAAGTCGTTTGGGGTCTAGCCCTTTCTTGAGCATGTAGGCGCGAACAGCTTCGGCACGTAATAGCGACAACGCCTTGTTCTGCTTTGGAGTACCGGTATTGTCAGTGTGACCTTCTATTCGCACCACCACGGAAGGACGGCTCTTCATGAATTCGTTAAGGACTTCGAGCTCTTCAACGCTATCAGGAAGAACCGACGAAGCAACGGGGAATAGAAGGTTTTCAATTATGATCTTCCGTCCGATCTCAACGATCGGGATGATCTGCTTGACCAGCTCTCTCTTTCGTTCGTCCAGAAGAGCAACATTTATAGAATCGCTACGAACCTTCGTGTCGCTCTTGTAAAAGATCGTATAAAGATTCGTCAGTCGCTGCGAATAGAGATCAAGAATCTTTGCGAACGACTGGTTCAGATCGAAGATCGTACCCTTTGTACCCTCTGCCAGTCGTTGATAGGGTTTGAGGTTTGACGGAACGATACAAAAAGCGCGCACCTTTAGCTCGTTCAAGTGCTCGATCATGGTCTCAACATTGAACTTTGTTCGCCCACTGCCCCTTTCTCCAACCTGATGGAAGCCGGCGTCTGACACGAGCACTGCAACGCGGTTGGCGGCCGGACGGAATCGGGCACGGCTGGCATCGTAGAGGGCCTGAAGAGCATTTTCCTTCTCATCAAATCCACCAAATGCCTGAACCTTGCTCATCCAGCCGAGGAATTTGCCAACGCTGTCGGTTGGCTCATAGATCGCCTCAACAACGTCGCTGTACAACACTAGGCCAAGCTGGTAATCAATACCTCGCTTGGAGAGATTCTGGACAAATGCCTCAATGTTGTTTCGAACGCCATTGATGTATGGCTGCATCGTACCCGTAACGTCAAGCACGAACATGAAGTCCACTGGTACGCGTTCCTTAACGTCGATCTTGTGAATTCGCGTAACGGGCCGCTTTACGCCATTCTCCATCACCGTTAGCGCTGAGGCTTTCAGCGTGTCGAGTACTTTGCAGTCTCCGTCACACTCAACAACCAGGCCTATCTCCGGGAACGCGGCAAGTGTAACGTTCTGGATCGTGAGCTTAACGCCATCAAGAGGAAACATCACCCGGGCATGCTCCGCAAGCCGGCGACGTTGTTCCAAGGTTGAATCTTGCAGCAGTGCATACGACGGCACGGCCGCTATCAACAGATACAGGCTCGTCAGTACGCCGCAGACCGCACACATCGTGTGCATGGGGGATAGACTTATAACGTGAGTCGGAGAACCGGGCTGATCATGAAGACATGCTCGCGTTCAAATGGACGAAGTCCACGAAGCGGCTGAGCATATTTCGCTTCCAGATACAGCCATTGCCCAAAAAGAGGCACATACGCATGGGCCATCAGAGTCTGGTTGGCATACTGGAGGTCGACACCAAAGGGATACGTACTCTGGTTGCGGTATTCAACCTTTGCATAGATCCAATCACCAAGCTCGTTTGGCTTCCACGTCTGCAACCCTGAAATACCTTGGATGGCAAGCGTCGTATACCCTGTAGCTGTATCTGCAAGAACGGCGGCTTCACGAACCTCGTAGTAATTAACACCGAGATCAAAACGGAAGAAGTTTTCCGGGCGTGTTTCGTCAAGCCACATGTTGTAGAACATGGTGACTTGGCCCGTGGCACGAAGCAGATTAACCGTGCTGACTGGGTTTCCAACGATAAGCGGATTATCGACGTTGATTACGCGGCTGTCGAAATCAATCGGCGTAGAAGCGTACGTCGTCGTATCAACCAGCGTGGAAGCCTTCACTGGTTCAAGTGGCAACTCTGCGTTGACACTAAGACCGAAACGTGGGTTGAACGGCATATTGAAGTCCAATGCCGTAACGATCTTTCCGCCATAACCGGCGTCTAGGCGTCGTGCCGGGATGAAACTCAGGATTCCGGACTGACGTGGGTCGCTCGTCATCCGATAACCCATTCCCATACGCGCATTAATCAGATACGGAATGGCACGGCGTGTTTCCTGATCATTGTTTACGTACAATGGACGCTGAAGAAGAACCTTAGCTTCGCCGGCATTCCAGAAATGGTAGCCAGTTTGGTCAGTGCCCATGATGTTCGAAAGCCAGAATCCTGACTTACCGATCTTCAGCGTTTGCTCGAATGCAGACAACGTGAACGAATGAGCCGCGTTATTCGGACGCAGGAAGCTGGTGATCGCTTCCGACTGCGGCTGTGATGCCGGTGTTGTCGTCGGAATCTCCGTATAGCAATATGGCCGTGATACTTCCGCGAGACGGGAAAGAATGTTTGGAATGTTGCTGGACATCTCCTGCGAGGTCATCTTTTCTGTACCGCACTCAACGATAAGAATCTCGAACGGATCCTCTGAGTTGGCTACTGGCTGTGCCGTCACCACGATCTTCTGTTGATCGAGATTCTCTCGGCGATATCCCAGTACTCGGAATGCATTGAAGATCTTCGCTTGGATGTCTGATTCACAGATAAACCAGCGAGGAAAGTACTGCAGCAGCTCTGGGTCGATCGATGTCAGACGCGTGTAGACAGCAGAGTCAGCCTCCTGGGCAAACACTGTAGTTGCACGACTCCCTAACAGCGACAGAAGAACGACAGTTGCAATGAAGAATCGGCGCATAATGTTCGTCATTGAGGTTTGCATCAGAAGTTGAGAATAGCACGAAGGGACGGCATGAACACAGCGTTGTTTTCCCAGGCCCGAGGATCGCGGAAGACTGGGGTGAACATGTTCACGTCAACTCGGAAACCGAGATTTTGCGAGGCCTGAATTTGAAGCCAGATATTTCCGAGAATTGCTTCGTCGAAATACTGGAGTGACGCACCCATTGGTGTACTCCAGCTCGTGTTCATGAATTCGATCTTTCCCGACACACCGCCAATGAACTTGCTATCAAACTTGCGGAACATCGTTGAGTCTGTGCCGTTTGCCGTAACCGTGTCAACATCATTCCAGCGCTCCATGCTGTACCCCGTACCACCAAGGCGGAAGCGGAACAAGTTGCTTTCATCAACGCGGATCGCAAATGTGTACTGAGCGCTGGCGTGGAAACGCACAAGATGGTCGAAGCGAAGACCAAGCCGTTCATCCAGACGCTTACGCGACGAGCCGTCTGCCTCAGTGGTGCTCTCGGCATCGTTGAAGACATAGCTGCCAGAAAAGTTGAACACGCCTGACTCTGCGATGATCTTGATTGGCACTTCCAGTGCTGCATTAACACCAAACCCCGCATTTGTCATCGTACGTACGTTACCGAACGATGCAGCAAGGTCAGACCAGCCAGCCGTAGGAAGGATTACGCCCAAACGTGCCTGACTCCAGACAGCGTTCAGCGACATGCGCTCGGACCAGAGAGTAGGATAATTAACATCCTCGAGTCCGTAGCGAAGTTCGAATCCGTATTGGGCCAGACGACTGTTGTATGTCGTCACTTCAACTTCCTGCTCCGACTCTGTTCCTGTGCTGTCCATGACCATCATCTTGACGGTCTTTTGTGTAGGATCTGGTCGGTAGCGGCGATAGGAGATCAGGTCGGCTGCCGAGATCGTCAGCTCGTTCGGACCGAAATAGCTGACGGGGATACCGTTTGTGATCTTTATATACTGCTGTACATCATCTTCAGGAACACCCACGGCGTTGCCGAAAACCTGACGCACAAATCGTGTATCTAGATCATCGATGCCTTGCGCTTCAAGCGTGACGTTCAACACGTTGTTCTGAATGACTTGATCCTTCAGGTATCCGTACATTTTGTCATCGTACGACTTTGCTGAAGTAGGAGGCGGATCCAGGCGCGTGAGTTCGAAACGCGTGATGATGTCACCAGGATTTACGCCGCGCAGATCACGAATGGTGTTTCCTGCTGGCTTTACCCGGGTCTTCATCAAACCCACGACGATAAGGTTTTCACCCGTTTCGCCGCGCTGATACTTCGTTGTTACGATGTATGCACCGGTGAACAGTTCGCTTTCATATTGCCGTTGATCGAGATAGAACTGAATCACGTTCTGTACATCCTGGTCGGCAAGATCGTTTGGAGCATATCCAGCCCCTTCAAGTTGCTCTTGGATCTTCTCGTAGATCTGTGAACGCTTCACTGCACGCTTGATCTCATCAACAAGGTTCTGGTCCTTCTTACCCAGCTTTTCCAGAGCTCCTGTTTTGTCCACTGGTGGTGGGTTAAGATAGCGCTGCACATCTGCAAACAACTGACCATCAACACGGAAGACAGAGATGTCCCCATAACGATAGTTGGAGAGTGACCGGAGGACGCTCTTGAACTTGCCGACGTAGGCACCATCAGTCTGCGCAATCAATGGTTGCGCGATCAGTGCAGTGATCAAAGCAAGTTGGAGGGTCCAAAACCTACGGATATTCATGTGCCGTTCTCGCGTGACGTATGGTTGTTAACGGAATTCGGGGATAGAGACAGTCTTCGTCTCAGAGATCGATACTCCACCAATGCTTGCCGTGATGGATGCCTCGACGTTGTCGCCTGGGAACTTCATCCGCGGGCCCTTTAGGGTCAGGATGAGACGATAGCGACCACTACCTTCGGGCTCAATTGACTGGATAACCTGATACTTGCCTACGCTTGGCTTGTCCAGTTTCACATCAACCTTGATGTCCTTGTCCTGAGCCACGACGTTCGGACAATCAACCTTTGGCGGAATCACCTCAATACCGCTGACCACAAGACGCATATTCTTAGCGTCCCAGTTTTCACTGGTATTTGCAAGGATGATTTCCGGTGAAGACTGCTTGGCAGAATTGACTGTTCGATCATAAAGGTCCACTTCCTCAGTGTACTGAGATCCCGGGACCTTGTAGCGCCACTTTACCTTGACGTTCAGTGCCGACAGATTCTTTGGGATACATGGAATGGTGATCTGTAATGGCGTAGTGCCTTCAAAGTTCTGCTGGTCGCCGTTAAGATTGTATGACAGCTGGAACTGGTTGGAAGGAATCTCACCACCTGAGGATGGTTCAATCGGCAGGCGCAGAGGCTTTCCGGCATAGACGCGCTTGTCTAGCACGGCATCAATTGCAGTCTTGTTCTTCAGATCCGATGGGAACACGGAGATCTTCGAAACCGGCTCGGCGTCTTCACACGCATTCACGTTCGTGATTTTGAAGGTATATGACTTTGGAGCGCCGTTGGTGACCAGCCCTTCCACGTGAATTTCGAAAGGTTGATTTCTCGCACCTCCAGCCCCTGCCTTTGCGTCTCCCTGGGCGACCACGCGGACGCTGACGTCGCTCGGAGTCACGGAGACCTGTGGAGCATCACCACGGAAGTTGTTGACCGTAAATGGAATGACGGCCTTTTTGATGCCAGACAGAACTCGTTGGTCTTCCAACAAGTCCGAAATACACGGCTCAGCCCGCTCGATGTTCGGCTTCTTCACGAACACTTCGAAGGCAAACGATGGATTGTTCTGTTCCATTTGATTAGCATCGCCATGGAGCAGAACCGTGATGTTCTTGAGGAGTTCAGCGCGACGAATCTTTTCCGACTTGGACTTCAGCCCAAGGTCTTCGTGTTTCAGCTTTTCAATCGCGGCATCAACCTGTTGCGAAAACTCCACGTATTTGTAGTCTGACGATGCCCCAAACTTGGCGCAAAGACCCTGTACTTCGGCACCCAAGGTACTGAGCAAGCGCTTCTCTACCTTCGAGAGCTGCTTACGTGTCAGTTGGATAGTTCCGATCGAAATCACATCTTCCGGATCATCGCTCGCCGATTTGTCAAGGTTGGCAATGCCAAGAATGTTGTTTGTCTTCGAATTCAGTCTAACCCGATATAACCCTTGACTGGTTTGCTTGAACGTGTACTCAAAGATCTTGATACCGTTTTCGAACGCAACTTTGTCAAGTGCTGTCAAGTGTGGGCTGAATCGGAACTTCGCGAGATCAGTGTTGCCCTTGTAATTGAGCGAGTCAGGCACAATAGCCTTCAAGAACGAAAATCCATCGCGATAATCGGGGACGTCCGTGATTGTTTTCAATCCACCCAGTTTCTGCAACACTTCGTCGGTCTTTCTCTTCAACCAGTCTGGGTCAAGGTCAAGAGTGAGTCGCTCAACCTCATTCGATTCGTTGAGGGTATCAACCAGGCTGAGGTTTGTAACGTTGAAGAGGCGGATGATTTCTTCGATACGCCTACGTTTTTCCGATTGTTCTTCAGGTAGGTCGTCACCTAGGATGTCCTTGATCTTCACCGTTGAAACACGAACCTGGTACGCCCGTTCTTCCTTTGGACGGTCACGCTCGGACACGCCCGACATTACGGACTTGTCGAGGAGGGTGATCTCATCCTGCGGAAGGGCGTTAACGCCGCTGGCACCAAAGCCCGTGTTCAGCTGTGCCATCACAGCCTCCACGATTTCTTCGGCTTCCTTCTGCTTTCGGATCAGGTGTTCCTCGGCCTCGTCGCGCTCCACAATGATGATGAGGAGCTCGAGGATGACCGCGAGGTACAACACGAAATAAACTTTTCCAGCTCCGCCTTTGGACATGGCGTTCCTCCAGATGTGATTCCAACAGGGCCGAGACCCTGTCCGTTAAGCGCCCGTGCAGGCTTCAGCCTAGACGCACGAGAGCCCCCCCGTATTTCAGACCGCCGTTACTTTCCTGACTGATCCGGTGTAACAACACCAACTTCGACCTTTGGTTGCGTCGATGTTGATTTTACATCCTTGGCCTTCATTGAGCAGCATGAACCGCTCTTCTTGGAACTCGCCATTGAGCAGCTTTCAGCCTTTTCTGTCGAGCACTCCTTGGTGGACTTTGCGTCCATGGAGCACTTGTCCATTGATGCCTTCTTGACGTTCGAGGCCTTCATGGAGCAACATGAACCAGACTTTGCCGAAGCTGAAGCGGCCTTAGTGCCACAGGACTCTCCCCCGGCAAGGACGATGGCTGTCGAGGCAAAAAGTGCGCTTACCGACAGGACGATTTGACGCATTTTCATGGAATTCTCCAATGCATGTTCATGGATCTAGATTTTCAGACACAATGAACCCCAAAATAGGTTTTCGGGGCTATCATTCGCAAGAAAAACCGTGCCGATTCTGGCCGAAAGCTCAACGAAAAGGGGCCAATCGACAGTCGATAGGCCCCTTGACATGATTTTCTGTAGCAATTGGGGGTCTTTACGAGCAACCTGTAGTTGTTCCGCAGTTCAAGCACATTGTGCACGCCCCATTTCGAACAACCTGTGTGGATTGGCACTTTGAACAAGCCTCTCCTGTGTAACCCATGTTCTTGGGATCGAGAAGCTTCGACTTGGCTCCATCGTGATCCACCGAACCAGAGACTGCTTCCATGACCTCTTTGTAGGTGGGTGCAGGAGAGATCACATCTGCTGAAGTCTGGGAAGGGGCTTCTGAGCTGGCAACCGGCGTTTCGAGGCTTGCCTTGGATTGAGCTGCATCAACCTGTGGTACGTGGACAAAGTCGGTGCGCTGTAGATAGTCATACCCAAGCGTACGGAAGATGTAGTCGAGAATGGACGTGGCATTCTTGATGGCCTCGTGACCTTCCACAAAGCCGGCTGGCTCGAACCGCGTGAAGGTGAAGGTGTCCACCAGTTCGTCCAACGGAACGCCGTACTGAAGGGCCTTGGACGTTAGAACGGCAAAGCAGTTGAGAAGCCCCTTAAAGGATGCACCTTCCTTGTACATGTCGATGAATATCTCTCCCAGCGAGCCATCATCGAAATCACCTGTGCGAATGTACACCTTGTGTCCACCCACGGTTGCCTCACGGACGTATCCGTGACGGCGCTTCGGCAGACGACGGCGCTCGGCGCGCTGGTAGACGCGTTCGACGATGACCTTCTGGATGGCCTTCTGATCGACGGTTTCGTCCCAATCGTCCTGATCGCCCAACAGCACCATCTCATCAAAGTTGTCGTTGCTGGCGTTAAGGGGCTGAGAAAGCTTCGATCCGTCGCGGTAGAGCGCAATGGCCTTGAGCATCAGTCGCCACGAAGCCAAGTGCACATCGCCAACGTTGTCCACGGAGGCTTCTGCGGGCATGTTAATGGTCTTGGAGATAGCACCGCTGATAAACGGCTGCGCTGCGGCCATCATGCGCACGTGGGCCATGTAATCGATGTAGCGTTCGCCGCGCTTGCCGCACTTATTGGCGCAGTCGAAGATCGGCAGGTGCTCATCCTTGATGTGAGGAGCCCCTTCTATCATCATCGTACCGCAGATATAGTCGTTCACCTCCGATATCTGCTCCGAGGAGAAGCCCAGTTCGGTCAGCATATCGAACTGCATATCGTCAAGCTGCTGCGCGCTGAAGCCGAGCTGCTGGCAGAGTTCCTCGCCAAGTGTGTACTTGTTGAAGACAAAGCGTACATCGAAGGTGCTATCGAGCTGACGTTCGACAGCGTCGATGGCCTCATCGGTGAAGTTCAGGGCCTTGAGCGACTGGCGGTTGATGTGCGGACAGCCGATCAGCGTGCCATGCCCCTTGCAGTACTTCTCGATATCATCGATCTGCTGATCGGAATATCCGAGAGCGGCAAGGGCCTTATGCACTGACTGGTTAACGATCTTGAAGTAACCGCCACCGGCCAACTTCTTATACTTCACGATCGCAAAGTCCGGCTCGATGCCGGTGGTGTCGCAGTCCATGACCAAGCCGATCGTCCCCGTTGGGGCGATCACTGTTGCCTGGGCATTGCGATATCCGTGCTCTTCCCCAAGAGCAAGTGCCTTGTCCCATGCAGTGCGAGCTGCCACCATTAGGTCGGCTGGGCACAGTTCCTCGCTGATACCCATGGGCGTAATCGTTAGCCCTTCGAACTCGCTGTCTGCTGCGTTGTATGCTGCACGCCTGTGATTCCGGATGACGCGAAGCATCGCGTCGCGGTTGTTGTCGTATTTCGGGAAGGGGCCCACATCGGCCGCCATTTCGGCGCTTGCCGCGTAGGACTCACCAGTCATGATCGAGGAGAGTGCGCCGCAGATCGCAAGAGCCTTTGGTGAGTCATACGGGATGCCCATCATCATGAGCACCGTACCAAGGTTGGCATAGCCAAGGCCAAGCGTGCGGAAGTCGTAGCTATTCTGAGCAACCTCTGCCGACGGGAATTGGGCCATCAGAACGGAGATCTCAAGGACGGACGTCCAGATTCGCACGGCATGACGGTAGTCGTCGATCTTGATGGTCTGCGATGGCTCATCATAGAAGTGAGCCAGATTTAACGAGGCCAGGTTACATGCCGTGTCATCAAGGAACATGTATTCCGAGCACGGATTCGACCCGTTGATACGACCGTCGTTCGGACATGTATGCCATTCGTTGATCGTGGTATCGAACTGCAGACCTGGGTCGGCGCTCTTCCACGAGCTCATGTTGATCTTGTTCCACAGGTCGCGTGCCCGCACGGTGACGTGCTTGGTGCTGTCTGTTCGCCACGTCAGGTTCCACGAACTGTCAGTGATGACTGCTTCCATGAAGTCGTTCGTCACCCGAACAGAGTTGTTTGAGTTCTGACCCGAAACCGTGTTGTAGGCTTCGCCCTCGTAATGCGTATCGAACTGCGCAAAGTCGATGTTCGTAAAGCCCTGATCAATCAGCGCCAGCGTCCGCTTGATGATGTTGTACGGCACGCCACGGTTGAGTGCACGCTGAATAAGCACGCGCAGACGCTCGTTGGTCTGCTCATCCGTACCACCCTGCTGCGCTGCATCAGAGATGGCGTGCAGGAAGGTCGATGCGATCTTCGATCCGGCAACCAGTGCCGCAACCTTTTCCTCTTCCTTTGCCTTCCATTCGATGAACTTTTCGATGTCCGGATGATCGACATTTACGATCACCATCTTCGCGGCACGACGCGTTGTACCACCACTCTTGATAGCACCTGCTGCGCGGTCAAAAATCTTCAGGAACGACATCAGTCCGCTGGAGACGCCCCCTCCGGAAAGTCGCTCGCTCTCGCCACGGAGATTGGAAAAGTTCGAACCCGTACCGGAACCGTACTTGAAGATGCGTGCTTCGCGAGTTGCGAGATCAAAGATGCCGCCTTCGTTCACCAGATCATCATTGACGGACTGGATGAAACAGGCATGGGGCTGAGGGTGCGTATAGGCGTCGGCTGAACGTGTCAGCGTCTTGGTGTCAGGATCAACATAGAGGTGTCCCTGCGCCGATCCGGTGATTCCATACGCAAAGTTGAGACCGGTGTTGAACCACTGCGGCGAATTCGGTGCGGCCATCTGCTTGAGAAGCATATAGGCGATCTCATCGTAAAACGCCTGAGCGTCCTCTACGGTATCAAAGTACCCGTACTTCTCGCCCCACCACCGCCAGCAACCTGCCAGCCGATGGACCACCTGACGAACCGACGTTTCGGCCCCGGTCTTCGGAGTTCCATCCTCATTCAGCACCGGTGCACCGGCATCATCCGTCACCGGTACTCCGGCCTTGCGGAAATACTTCTGAGCGAGAATGTCGGTGGCAACCTGCGACCATGCCTCTGGCACTTCTACATGGTCCATCCGGAATATCTCTTTACCGCTTTGGTTTCGCAGCACCGATTCTCTGATCGTGTAGCGAAACATCTCGTATGGGGTTGTTCCTGACGTCGTAAATCGGCGCGGAATCTTCATGCAATCTCTCCGTGATGCGGTTGGCTATATCAGTAACGCAGTCCCGATGCGCCACGGTGCAACATGGCGTCAATTCACCAAACGTTCCTCCTCGACCGGGGATGCCCGGCCAGCGCGCTTGGTGGTGGCATGCACGCAGACAACAGGATTGATTTGTTGAATTTATTTTTGGACAACGAGGAGCAAGATAGTGCCACGTTCGACGCTCGGACAATCGCCCAATGTTCTTGTGGAAAAGATTCCGGAGCGAAATCTCACCATGAAAAGTTTTTCACGCTATTGCTTCTTTCAGGAAGGAATTTCCGAGGTGGAATGGCCGTAGTTTTCGACGTGATCCACGACCTACTATCTGTCCTTATTTCATGGGACATTCAAACGTTTTTGCTCATCAATGAACATCTCTCGAACGGACTGTTCGATATGGTGATGCCGATTGTTACAACAACAAAATATTGGCTGCCAATTTTTGTTGCGTCGTTGGGGTTGATGGTGCTTCGTGGATATCGTGCGCGAGATGCCGACGGCAGGCGATTGATCGTGTGTACCGCGATGCTCGTTCTCTCGGTAGCAATGGCCGATCAGCTCAGTCACCGACTACTGAAAGAGACCATTCAACGTCCCCGCCCATATCTGGTGCTCAGTGAGGTTCACCAGCTGGTAGGTTCCGGAGGAGGTTCCTTTCCCAGCAACCATGCGATGAACTCGGCGATCATAGCCATGATCCTTTCGGCGTTTTTCCCTCGCCTGAGGACATGGTGGTGGAGTTATGCTGTTCTCATCGGCTTTTCACGCGTGTACTGCGGCGTGCACTATCCAAGCGACGTTCTCGGAGGATATGTCATCGGCATTCTCTGGGCACTGCTCATGATACACGGTGTGCGGCGGCAATGGCCGCAACTCCCGATCGGGCCGCCCCCTCGAGCGTAGCAGGTAACTGCGTCTGCGTCCAGTCACCGGCAAGGAAGAGATTGCGCACGTGGGTGTGCAGAGCATCGGTGGTCGGCCGCAATCCATGGGCTGCCGGGCTGAAACGGGGCGTGGCGAGTTTCTCCTTGATGACCACGCCATGCTTGAGTACTGCGCTCCCCATAGTTCCGGCAAAGAGTCGCTGAAGTTCGACATCACACGATCGAATGATCTCTTCGGAAGGGGCTCGAACAATATCCGACGCGGCACTGACTGTTAGGGCAACAAGTCCTTCTGTTGTGCGCTGCTTATTGAAAACCCATTGAACGGTTGTTCCAATTGCTGCAGCAAAATCCACCGACATCCACTGACGGTCATACCACAGGTACGCACTTACGATCGGGCTCATCTCGGGTTCTTCCGGAAGGTCCGCTACGATTCCGGAAGCCAGCATAAGCCGTGCCAGCGCGCGCTGTGGCACGGCGCTGATGACCACGTCAACGTCGATGTTCGAACCGTCGGACAAAACAACGCCCGCCGCCCTACCATCGACGATGGTGACACGGTCCACACTCGTGCTCGTACGCACGGTGCCCCCTCGTGCGGCAAGCCATGTTTCAAAGGGGGCAACAAGGTCGCTCAATCCACCGGTTGGTATCAGCAGCTTCGCATCGTTAGTCGTCCCAAAGAACGCCAAGCGCAACACCGCAGAGAGCAGGTCTGCAGGGGCATCGGAAACCGGGGCATTCAATGTCGCCAGTACAAGCGGCTCCCAGAACCGCTGCACAGCCACCCCGGGCTGACGCACTTGGTGAAAGAATTCGTGGCAGGTTAGCCCCATTCCGGCATTAGGCGTTCGAAGCACCTTCAGTGCAAGGCGAACAATGGCAATGCGGGCTGAGAGCGGGAGCTTGCGCAGGCGAAGCAGACCCAATAGCATCCCGAGCTTGCCTGGTAGCACAGAGGCATCAAGCACATCCAGACCAGCGGATTCATCCACAAAGGCTACTCGGAGAGCTTTCTGACGCTCCAGAAGGTGATCTGTGCCGAGGTCGTGCACGATATGCAGGAGTTGGTGGTAGCACCCCATCATCACGTGCTGACCGTTGTCGATCACATCGCCCGTGGTGCGGTCCGTAAACGAGCGTGCTCGACCCCCCAGATACGGCCGCTCTTCCACGAGATGGACCCGCCAGCCACGCCGGGCCGCCTCCATCGCCGCAGCAATTCCTGCCCAGCCCCCTCCGATGACAACTGCCTTCATTGGATGCAAATTGCGGAAATGGAACACGCGTCAATGGAAGATTTCGATCGGCTCGACCTTCGCGTCGGCACGATCGTGCGCGCAGAGCCCTTCCCGGAAGCCCGCAAGCCGGCCTATAAGCTCTGGATTGATCTCGGAGGGGGCGAGATGCGCCGCTCAAGCGCCCAGATCACGGACCTTTATACCCCCGAATCCCTCGTCGGACGCCAGGTGGTGTGCGTCTGCGGCTTCGCACCCAAACAGATCGGCCCGTGGATGTCCGAGGTCCTGGTCACCGGTTTCCACCTCCCCGATGGCTCGGTGGCCCTCTGCGTGCCGGATGCCCCCGTTACCAACGGCACGAAATTGAGGTAGTCTCTCGTCTCTCTTTCCCCGGGCCAAGGCCCGGGGCTAGTAAATCAATGGCTTGTCTCTCGTCTCTTGGTCGAGACTTCGTCTCGCCCCTACGGTCTCTCGTCTCTTGGTCGAGACTTCGTCTCGCCCCTACGGTCTCTCGTCTCTTGGTCGAGACTTCGTCTCGCCCCTACGGTCTCTCGTCTCTCGTCTCTTGTCTCTTGTCTCTCGTCTCTCGTCACTATCTTTGTGGCTCTGCGGAAGTGGCGAAATTGGCAGACGCACCAGACTTAGGATCTGGCGGGGCAACCTGTGAGAGTTCGAGTCTCTCCTTCCGCACGCAGCACGTACCATGTATTCTGGGCCGGAGATGGCCCACTGGAGTCCCTTTTGGAACGCACGATTACCACCCTGCAGGGGTGTTCACGAGAAGTCCGCATTTCCCTTCAACAGAGCGAGCTGAGGTCCCATTACGAAGAAGCATACGTCAAGGCCCAGGCAGGAATCACGCTTCCGGGCTTTCGCAAGGGCAAGGTGCCGATCGCGATGATCAAGCAGCGGTTTGGACGCGACATTGAGAACGAAGCCCTTGAAACCATCGCAGACGCGGAGTTCCGCAGCTTCGCCAACGCGGAGTCTCAGCGCGTTGTTGGCAACCCGGCACTGACGGACATTCAGAAGTCAACCGACGGCGTTTCGTTCACGATTCGCTACGACATCATGCCGGACTTCGAGCTTGGCTCCTACAGGGGGCTTTCGGTGAACCGTCCGGTAAAGCAGGTTACCGAGGAAGACGTCCAGCGCGAGGTTGACCGGATCTGTATGCGGGCGGCTACGTTTGAGCCGGCAGAGCAGATTGACGGAACGTTGTACATCGTTAGCATGACGATGCATGAGCTCGACCGCGAAACATCGATGCCGATCATCGGCGCCGAGGGCAAGGAGTCGAGAGTGTTCTTGGACGACGACTCGGTGGATATGCACCTGCGCTCATCACTTGCCAACTGCAAGGTTGGCGATACGTTCTCCTATGTTGGAGAAACGGCTGACGAGAATGCTCAGCCCCCTTCCTACCGCGTCACGGTCAACGACATTCAGCGTGTGGTCCCAGCCGAATTCACGAATGAGTTCGTGGAGATGATCACGTCGAATCAGATGCACACAACAGAGGAACTCCGCTCCGACATAGAGCGCCAGATCACCGAGTACTTTGAAGAAGCAACACAGCGTGCAGTAGAAAACCAGCTGATCGACCAACTGGTGCAGGCACACGAATTTGATCTTCCTGAACCGCTTGTCCATTCAGTGATCCATCGCCTGTTCGATGATTTCAAGAAGCGCAACGAAGGGGCTCCCGGCATCGAGAAGCTCACTGCCCACGACGTTGAGCACGAGCTCCGCGGCTCTGCCGAGCGGATCGTTCGCTGGGAACTCATCCGCGAGCGCATCGTCGATGCCGAGCAGATGTCGCTGACGGACGAGGACCTTGATGCTGCCGGCAGTCGATTCGGCATCCCGGCCGACCAGCTCCGGATGCTGCTGCGTCAGAATGAGTCGGTAGAAGATCAGCTTCTGGCCGAAAAGGCCGTGCGCACACTGATAGACTACGCGATCATTACCGACGTCAACGCGGATGACATTGAGGCCTGATACGGCAATCAAACCAACGAAAAGTCTGAATTCATAGGACGCAGCCATGCATAATCAACTCGTGCCAATGGTCGTTGAACAGACAAGTCGTGGCGAGCGCGCCTACGACATCTATTCACGACTGCTCAAGGAACGGATCATCTTCATCGGATCTCCGATTGATGACATCACGGCTAGTTTGACGATCGCACAGCTGCTGTTTCTGCAGAGCGAAGATCCAACGAAGGACATCTCCATCTACATCAACTCTCCCGGTGGGAGCGTGTCAGCTGGCCTAGCGATCTATGACACGATGCAGTTCGTGAAGCCCGACATTTCAACGATCTGCGTTGGTATGGCGGCATCCATGGCTCAGGTGCTTCTCTGTGCCGGTGCCAAGGGCAAGCGCTATGCTCTGCCCCATTCACGCATCATGATGCACCAGCCCCTTGGCGGTACGCAGGGTCAGGCAACCGATATTGAGATCTACACCAAGGAAATGCTCCGCATTCGCGACACTCTGTACGGTATTATCGGAGCTCACTCGGGCAAGGATTATGACACCATCAAGAAGGATGCCGACCGGGACTATTACATGTCTCCGGAAGAAGCACTCGGCTACGGTCTCATTGACAAGATCCTGACGCGTCCGGTATAATCGTGCTGCATCTAGGGGGAGGACTATGAGCACATCGGAGATTCTGCATTGTTCATTCTGCAATCGCAGTTCACAGGAGGTCGGGAGTCTGATCGCCGGAAAGGGCGTCTACATCTGCGACGTCTGTGTACAGAACTCGGTTGAGATTCTGAAGAAGAACGCCCCGGCACCAAAACTCCGGACTGACGTAAAGGCCTTACCCAAACCCTCGGAGATCAAGCGTCAGCTCGACGAGCATGTGATCGGCCAGAACGAAGCGAAAGAGGTTCTGTCGGTCTCAGTATACAACCACTACAAGCGCATTCAATCGCAGCACCTTGTCAGCAGCTTTGACGAGGTGGAGATCGAGAAGTCAAACATCCTGATGCTGGGTCCCACGGGAACCGGCAAGACACTTCTGGCTCAGACGTTGGCTCGCATCCTGGATGTGCCGTTTGCGATCGCGGATGCGACAACACTTACCGAAGCCGGTTACGTTGGCGACGACGTCGAGTCGATCATCGTTAACCTTCTGCAGAATGCTGATTACAACGTAGAACGCGCTGAGCGCGGTATCATCTACGTTGATGAGATCGACAAGCTGACTCGTAAGAGCGACAGCGCTTCCATTACCCGTGATGTTTCTGGTGAAGGGGTGCAGCAGGGCCTGCTGAAGATCCTTGAAGGCACCGTTGCCGGTATTCCGCCAAAGGGTGGACGGAAGCACCCGGAACAGTCGCTGGTGTATGTGAACACGCGCAATGTGCTGTTCATATGCGGCGGAGCATTCGAAGGTCTCGAGAAGATCATCGCAAAGAGAATGAAACCCACAACGATGGGATTCACAGCCTCAACACCGTCAACAGTTGAAGAGTCGATGGACCTGTTGCTGCACGTTGAACCAGAAGATCTGATGCGTTTCGGATTCATCCCCGAGTTCATCGGACGTCTTCCGGTTGTGACGGCGTTGCACCAGCTAACGAACGAGGCAATGCTGGACATTCTCACCGGACCCAAGAACGCCCTCGTGAAGCAGTATCAGAAGCTTCTCCTGCTGGAAGGCGTCGAACTGGTCTTCGAACCGGCAGCACTCGAATGCATCGTCGCCAAAGCACAGAAGCGTCGCACGGGCGCGCGAGCGCTTCGCGGTGTATTGGAGCAGGTGATGAACCCCATCATGTACAAGATCCCTGACGTTGCCGGCGCGCGCAAGTGCGTTATCACGGCCGACGTTGTTGAGCGGGGGGCTAGCCCCCTGCTTGAACTCTCCGAGCAGCAGGATTCAGCCGCGCTTCAGCCGAAGCAGCGGCGTGCTTCAGAGAATTAAGATTCGTTAGCGTCGTTGGATGCGGCCAAAGAGAAGTCCGGACACAACTCCGGCAGCCCATATGCCATGGATGATGGCAAAGATGAAGGGGGCAAGCAGCACCGTTGCGAGAATCTTCTTTCCGTCGGGTGACTCTTCAGTAAGGACGTTCGGCATCAGTGCCAACAGTGCAGCACAACTGCTGAGTCCTGCATAGCCGTAGATCGTTGCCACAAGGGCCACAGCGTAAGACGAGCTTGCGAATGACGCACCACCCAGCGCAACAAATGACACAAGCGCCACAACAGGTATTATCTGACGCAAGTGCAGCGACCCCGGGTGCTTCTTGATGACTGCTGCCTTCCACCACCCATAGCGCCACCGCTGAGCAAGAAGTCCCCGCAGCGTCGAGCGTGCCATGAGCTGAAACTCCGGTGACGGCAGGGCAAGCACCGTTGCACCGGCTTGTGTTGCGCGGTAGTCGAAGTCAAAATCTTCGTTGGTGAGCAGGGATTCATCATAGCCCCCTACTCGCTCCCATACGGTGCGGTTGTAGCACGACATCACAGCATGGACTACTCTCACGGGCTTGCTGAGATTCCGTCGCGAAGCTGTGCCCCCTGTTCCGAACACACTGGACTGCACTGTCGATATCGCATAGGCAACGGAGCTCGTTGATCCTGGCACAAAGCGCACCCGTGGGCCGACAACTTCGGCTGTGCCCTGAGCAAGCGCCTGGACGATCTCCTCCACGTACGTACACGGAACATGAGAATGCCCGTCAACACGAATGATCACACGTCCATCCGCACTCTCCACCGCTTTGTTCAAGGCCGATGGAATAACGCGCTTGCCGTTCGTGATTACTCTGAGCGGATACCGAAACTTTTCACTCGCGCTGGCGGCGTCGAGGATATCCCTGGTTCCATCATCGGAGCACCCGTCTGCAACGATCACCTCCATCGTTCCGGCAAACGTCTGCGCATGCAAATCGGCCAGCACCTGCTCTATGGTGCTGCGCTCGTTGCGACATGGAATGATAACAGAAACGTCGGTGGTCACAACGGCAAGTTACGAGGGACCCTCCGTCATTCCCGCGGAAGCGGGAATCCATGCGTTATGGATCCCCGCTTTCGCGGGGATGACGCGCTTTCGCGGGGATGACGCGCTTTCGCGGGGATGACGCGCTTTCGCGGGGATGACGCGCTTTTGCGGGGATGACGCGCTTTTGCGGGGATGACGTGAGCCTACCTCGCCACCACCATCACCTGATGAGCACGATCATTGCCGAAACGCAGTTCGATGACGTATGATCCACTCGGAAGGTTGCTGGCGGTGAGCGGTATGCTGTATGAGCCAACGCCTTGGTACTCAGCCACAAGTGTCGCAACATGCAGGCCGAGATTATCGAAGAGGTTCAGATGGACCATGCCCTCGGAACGCAGATCGTACGAAACGGAAGCGTCGCTGCGCACTGGGTTTGGTGCGACTGGTGAGAGAGTAAATACCTGTGTTGAAACACTTGGCGCTTCGTCAACCGAGGTGGTTTGCCCCTTGATCACCTTGACCGTATCGAAATTGTCAAAGAGGACCTGTTTGACCACGGACTTCTTGGCACCGAACCACTGCTCGAGGATGCTGGCATAGACCTGACGGAAGTCGAACTGAATCGGCAGGTTGTCGTCCTTGAGTTTTGAGAGGTCAGGACTCGTTCCCGTGATCCCTTCCTGAACGGGGCTCCCCAGGATGAACATTGGTGCCGAGGTGCCGTGATCGGTTCCATAGCTCTCGTTCGAATTTGCGCGACGTCCGAACTCGGAGAAGGTCATTGCAACAACGCGGTCTGCGGCACCAAGCTTTTCGATGTCGCGCTGGAATGCGGTCATTGCCTGCGAGACCATCTCCAGCAGGTTTGCATGCGTACCCTTCGTTGGTTCTGTTGAATCTGTCTGGCCGGCGTGCGTGTCAAAGCCCCCTAACTGCACAACGTACACGCGGGTCTTGAGTCCACCGGCAATCAGGCGTGCAACAACCTTCAGCTGATCGGCAAGCTTGTTTCCGGCTGGATAAGTCTCGATGTTTTTGGCCTTATCGGCAGCCGCTTTGATGACGGTGCTAAACTGCATGGACTTGGTTTGCACCTCGCGGACGTAGGTGATATTGGCAGCGGCAAGCTTGGTTGACGGGAGGTCCGATCCCGGGGCATCGGTGCCGCTGACGAGACGATAGAACGTCTCGGGATCCTGCAGGGCAATGCCCATCGACTGGTGCTCGAGACCCGTGAGGGAAAGCCCTACCACCGCCGCCATTTGAATGGCAATCGGGTCCGGCATGGCAGCATTTGGAAATCCCTGCGGATAGTTGGGATACTCCATGTTCAGATACCGACCAAGCCAACCGGTGGTCTCATTCACATTTGAGGCACTGGCGCTCATCCAGATGTCGGTAGAGCGGAAGTGAGAAAGATTGGGATTCGGATACGACACGCCCTGGATGATTCCCAGCTTCTTCTCGTCCCAGAGCTGCTGCATACCGGTCATGTTCGGATGAAGTCCGGCACCGGACGTCAGCTTTAGAGCCGACTTCTCCGGAATGGCAATGTTGGGGCGGAGCTTGGCATACGTCGAATAGTCGTTGAGCGGGATCACCGTATTGAGACCGTCATTCCCGCCATTGAGCTGCACAAGCACAAGTACGCGATCTGTTTCCGCTTCCACGTTGTAGAGGTCATGCAGAGCCGGGCCATCAAAGGCCTTAAGGGGCAGACCATTGAACAGGATCGGCAGGGTAACGGCTCCCGTGGCCCGGGCGATGAATGACCGGCGGGAAAGCCCCTTGAACGTTGGTTCGTTTTTCATGGTCGTGTCTCCTTATCCGAGTTGGAACTCCGCCATGCGGAACAGATACTTGAACAAACGGTCCAGCGGTGTACGAACGGCATTGAAGGCCGATGTCTTTGTCGGATCAGCAATGTGCGCATTCCACAGCGTCGCCCACTCATAGTAGCGTCCGCCGTTCATCAGCACTTCTTCGGCCAGCATCATTGTTGTTGATTCGGTGAACGGAACGGCAAAGAAGATCTCATTCAGCTGGTTGATCATATCCAGCGAGTCGCTCGCCCCTTGCAGCTGTTTGACGAAGGCAACAGTGTCGAGGATCGGCTTCCTTCCGAGAGCAGCGTTGTTTGTCAGAAGCGCATCGGTAAACCCATTGCGAAGCGGGAGTGTTGCCGTTGTCAGCCACATGCGATAGAAGTCCGGCGACTGATAATACGCCTCCCAGCCGGCCACGCTGGCGGGCTCGTTCAGGTCCATCTGCTGGGCGGCAAGGGATGTGGCGATGCCGCCATAGAACCGCGTTTCGAGTGTCGGATCAATCAGCGGTTTCCAGCCCGGAACGGCTCTCATCAGCCCGATGACCATGTCAGCCGGCGAGCGCAGCTGACAGCCCCTGAGGGCAGCGTCGAAAAAGTGCTCCGACGACAGCAGCGACTGGAGTATTGGTCCAACGTTATAGCTGTTGTTACGGAGCTGACTGGCAAGGGGCTTGATGATGTCGTTGCGGATCTCGTCGTTCACATCACTGTTAACGAACCAGCGGTAGAGGCGCAGCACAAGGTACTCGGCCGTAGCATTCTGCTCAAAGATCATGTCGAGCAGCTCATCAACCTCTGCGATAGCCCCCTGAACCGTATTGCGACCCTTGATGACGCGATTGCCGTATCGCTGCGAGAATTGCTTGTCGCCGGTATCGTGCTGCGTCAGCACAAAGACGGCGTTGGGATTGTCCGGGAAGACCGCTGCACTCTTTGGCAGATTGTCGCGAAGATCAAGATCGTTGGCCGTTAGTACCAGGTCGCGCACACCAAACTCCCTCCAGCCGGTAAGGACTCGAGCGGCAGCACGAACGTCCTGCTCGGTGTAGGTCGTGTAATCACCTTGAGATATCTCCGGTCCCTTGCCGATGGTGAAGAGCTCCTGAAGCTCGCGGCCATAGTTCTCATTCGGACTGCCCTTGGTATTCACATTGCCATTGAGATACCGCAGCATTGCACCGTCGAACGTCACACGTCGGGCAATTGACTTAAAGCTCCCAAACGCATTGGCGCGGAAGTACGCTAGGAGCTCGAAGGACAGGATTGAGTGCTGAACAACACTCATTTCCGTTGCAAAATGGTTGGACCAGAACAAGGCGAGCTTTTCCTGAATCGATGGTGGATTCAGGATCATCTGCTGCGACCACCACGTCTTGGTGATGCCGTTGTAGAACGCCGGACCCTTGCGAATGTCATACGCCGTCGAAGTTGAAGAGTCGTTCGGATCGGCAAACACGGACGTGGTGGTCCACACCTTGCCCGCATCTGGGATCCACTTCGACCCATCGGCGGTGTTGACCGGCGGCTTGGGTGTCGGTTGAGGCGTGAACAGTGCCTTTATGGTGCTGCCAAGTCCTGCCTTCACAGCAGCATCAATCTCGGCGATACTGGCACCGAAAGTAGCCCGACGCAGCAGATGCGCTGCCTCGCGCCGAGTCCATGGACCTGAATACTGTGTCAATGAAGCCATCTAGCCTCCTTGCGGTTCCATTTGTGATCAATTCTCTGGTAGGACAATTCATGTCTCAACCCGTCTGCAGCAGGAGCGCGAGTTGCGGACTACACTCTGAAGATACTGGTTTAAGGAGCTCGGTTACAAGGTCTGTGATCTGCCGCTAGAGCGAATTAGGATAGGTATAAGCCTACCGAAGGCGACCTCATTTTCAATCAGGCGTTCGATCGTTATTTCGGCCATGCGAAGACGCCGGATATCAATCAGCCGGGGCCGACCCGCAACGATGCATCTGATCAGAAATACCTCCAAGTAGTTCGCGGCAAAGGCGAAGTATTCAAATGGGTTGGGACGTCTAACAGTAAATCCGAACTTGAGGAGAGTCTCTTCTGAAAGGAAGTATGTGGTTGCTCTCAACTTGAGCGACCGTTCCAATCTGCCACTCTTCGCATCAGCAACGACTCCCGAAACTCCTTGGACAAGACTCGACATCAGTGTTCGAGCCGTGAGCTGTCTTGCCCACATAAGATCCCACGTCGTGCCGAGGTGAATCTCCACCTGACCGCGACCAAATGGCTGAATGAAGAAGAGCGGTGCATAGTATGTGTAGAAGCCCATCCTGCGTAGCAAGGGAGTGGTAAGCCAACGCAGTATCCGAAAGCAGATGCTTCCGACGATGAAGACGAACAGAATTGTCCATGCGAAGTTCATTGCGACGTAAAAATCGATTGCCCTACGTTAGCTCAGGTTCATCTTCACAACATGTTACTCAATGGAAATGCGCTTCGCTCTAGCTTTGCTTGAATGCCAAAATCAGCACCATTGATCGTTGCAGAAAACACTTTCACGCCGTTCAACCTCATCAACGCGATTGTCGTTGGAGCGCTGGTTGTGGCTTGGCAGAGTACCGGTGATGTGCGCCTCATCTGGGACTCCTTCGGCGTGATAACGGTAGTGATCGCGAATACTGTCCTGGCCATCATCCAGGAAGCGCGCGCACATCGAGCTTTGGAGCGCACAACCATCGTGCTTCGAGCGCCCGTCTCGGTCCTGAGAGGAGAGATATCGATCACCGTTCAGCCTGAAGAGGTTCGCGTCGGCGATGTCATATCGTTGCAAAGGGGCGAGGCAGTACCCGCAGATGGCCAGTGTTTGACCACGCGAGGGGCGGAGATGGACGTGTCCCTCATGACGGGCGAATCCGATCCGCAACCGATCTCAGGCGGTACGCTCGTGCCGGCGGGTGCGTGGTGTGTGGCGGGCTCATTCACTATGCGTGTAACGGCCACGGGTGACGAAACGCAAGCCACACACATCGAGGCACTGGCAAAGAAGGTCGACCTCAGCCCATCGCCCCTTCAACGACGCGTCAACATCCTCTTCACGTCGAGCTTCGTGCTGGCGCTGGTACTTGCGGCTATCGATGTTGCTCTGTCAGGACAGTCAATCGTAACGGATGTTGATTCTATACGACGTGTGGCAACACTCGTGCTCGGCATGATTCCCGAGGGTCTGGTCTTCTTCTCGACGATCACCTTCATCATGGGAATCGTTCGTATGGCAAGGCTGGGCGTGACGGTGCAGAAGCTTGCCGCTCTCGAGGGACTAGCCAGCGCCGATGTGGTGTGCTTCGACAAAACAGGAACGCTCACAACCAATCAACTCGTCGTAGGAGCCATCGTCTCGATGTCGACTCGCTCCGACGAGGAGTGTCGGGATCTGGTTGCCGGCATCGCAGAGGCCATCAACGACGAGGGGCGTATGGCTGAGGCACTTCGAGCCACCAACGGTCAGGTGCGGAATGTTCCTGCTACTGCCGTTGTTCCGTTCTCCTCCGAGCGTAAGTACAGTGCATGCCGGCAAACCGATGGAACCTGGTGGGTTATCGGTGCTCCCGAAGTGGTCCTCACAAAGCAACACCCGGCGTGGGAAGAACTCACTGCGACACTCGAGCGGCAGGGCCTGGAGCGCCTGCGGACTGTTGTCGTAGCCACGACGCTGCTCGATGCACCCACCGGACGGCATGTTGATCCAATCTGCGCCGTGGTAATCAAGGACGCGGTGCGAGAGGATGCTGCGCAGACCATCGACTCTTTCGCTCAATTGGGTATGCGCCGAGTGATCCTCTCCGGGGATGCCGAGGAATCAGTCAACGGAACCCTTGAGACGCTGAAACTCGCCAACGCGATCTCGCCGACGGATGTGTTTACACGCTGCACTCCATTGGATAAGAAGCAGATCATCTCTTCGCTTGCCAGAACATCGACCGTTGTGATGATCGGTGACGGTATCAACGATCTTCCGGCCATGAAGGAGGCGCATGTCGGAATCGCAATGGACAATAGCGCTCAGGCTACACGTACTTCTGCCGACATCGTCCTATCGCCTTCGGCATTTGCTTCATTCCCTGAAATGATCAACGAGGGACGCCGGGCGGTGCGCATTGTGATGGCTGTAGCCGTCTTGTTCATGAGCAAGAACCTAGTTCTCGTGATGCTGAATGCGTTGACAACTTTCGCCCATTTGGACTATCATCTGAGTCCCCGCCGTGGTGCATTGCTGAGCTTGCTTGGAGTTGCGCTTCCTTCGCTCATTCTCGCCACACGGGCATCGATGACTGCACCTACCCGACGTTTCTTTTCGGAGTTACTAGGTAAGATGCTGTTTACAGCGGCAGAGATCTTTGCGTCATACTTCATAGTGTTGACGGTGTTTGGCGATCATCCGCAGATTACCTCGTTGCTGGTCATCACCTTGATCTCGTCCCTCCTGGGTCGACTGATCGTGATCGACACAATGTCTACCTCCGAGAGTCTGCGGCTGTCACTTCTCTCCTGCTGCATGCTTGCTGCCCTGATCACATTCATGATCCTACCTACCTCCATTCCTTTGATCAGCATCGTCCAGTCATACTACGAGATCGGAGACGCTGGTCTCGAAGCACTGTTTCCAATGGTGTTGTCTGCATTGATCGGACTCATGAGCATGCTGCCATGGGTATTTTTGCGCGGTGAACACAAGCGCCACCTTACATGATGTGCGGCGGCAGCGCCTGCTGATCCTCGCCGTTGGACTTCTCCTCTTTATACCCTTTCTGGGGTCGGTGCGCCTGTTCGACTGGGACGAGATCAACTTTGCCGAATGCGCGCGCGAGATGATCGCTACGGGCGATTATCTGCATATGCAAATCGATTATCGTCCGTTCACCGAAAAGCCCCCTCTCTTCGTATGGATGCAGGCACTATCGATGCACGTCTTCGGCATCAACGAGTTTGCTGCGAGACTTCCCAATGCCATCGTCGGGGTCATCACGCTCTTGGTGCTGCATCACATCGGACGTCGCATTGGCGGGAGTGCCATGGGAGTTCTCTGGCCGATGGTGTATCTCGGCACGCTCCTTCCCCACTTCTATGCACGCTCGGGAATCATCGACCCGACCTTCAATCTGTTCATCTTCCTGTCCATCTGGCAGATCATCAGAGGTCAGCTTGAAGGGAAGGGGCGCCCCTTTCAGGCCGGACTGTATGCAAGCCTTGCCGTCATGACGAAGGGGCCCGTGGGCCTTGGGCTTGTTGTTCTTACAGCACTGGTGATGTGGATATGGCAGCGACGGTCAACCGCCATTGCCTTCCCGATCAGAGATCTTGCCATCATCACCGTCACGGCCCTGACGCTTCCGGCAGTCTGGCTTGGCATTGATGCCATGCAGAACGGGCCAACCTTCCTACTCGAGAACATTCACTACCAGTGGCGTCTGCTCACAACCGGCGAGGCCGGCCACGCCCAACCGTGGTATTATCACAGCATCGTTCTGTTGATCGGCTGTTATCCATCATCGGTGTTTTTCTTTGGCGGACTACGGGCAGCACAGGACGAAACCGCAGACGTTCAGCGCATGCGTCAGTGGATGACGGCACTCTTCTTCGTTGTCCTGGTGGTCTTCTCCGCCGTCACCACCAAGATCGTCCACTACAGCTCTATGGCCTACATCCCGCTGACCTACCTGGCGGCGATGTGGATCGTGAGAAGGGGCCTGATGAACACGGGCGAAACTGCGTCTCGCCCCTACGACATGATGAACACGGGCGAGACTGCGTCTCGCCACCACGACATGATGAACACGGGCGAGACTGCGTCTCGCCACCACGACATGATGAACACGGGCGAGACTGCGTCTCGCCACCACGACATGATGAACACGGGCGAGACTGCGTCTCGCCCCTACAGAACCCCATACCTCACATCGTTCATCATCCTTGCGCATTCTTTCCTGCTTGGTGGGATAGCCATTATCGTTCCGCTTGCATTCATGCACAGCGAGTGGATGCTCTCGCTGCCATCGTTTCGCGATCCGTTTCTTCGCGAGGCAATGTCACGCAATGTTGAGTGGTTGGGTGTAGAGCCATTGATTGGACTCGTGCTCATCGCGGGCGCAGTCGTGAACGTAATCCTGCGTAAACGCAAGCCCCTTGCCGGACTCATCACACTGTACGCCAGTGTGATGGTGTTCGTCTTCACGTTTCTTCCTCTTGTTGCTCCGAAGATCGAGGCCTATTCGCAGGGGGCTGCTCTTGACTTCTATCAGTCATTGAGGGGCAAGGATGTGTATGTAAAGCCCCTCACCATGAAGAGCTATGCGCATCTCTTCTACACGCAGAAGCCATACCACTTGAGTTCTGCCGCCAAGGGCATCGCGGCCGATGATTGGGAACCGTGGCTGATCAACGGCGACATCGACCGTCGGGCCACTTTTGTATGTCGCATCAATGATGCTACAAACTGGTCAACCGTGCCAACGCTTCGTGAGAGATATCGCGATGGCGGTTTTATCATCTACGAGCGGGTTACCTCTTCGGAGCGTCAGCGATCCCGTAGCCGGTGATGTCGATAACCTCGTAGTCTTTCAGCGTTGTCTTGATCTTCAGTGCCACGTTGAACGCACCGAACGCGTTCGGCACATACTCAACTTCGATCGGAACGGCAACGCCTTTGCGAGCTGTCAGTTTTGACGGGCCAACGACCGACAGGCCGGGCGTTACCGGTTCAATTGTGATCGTCACATCTTCGTCTACCTGCGTTGTGAGCTTGATCTTTGAGCGTGTTGGCTCACCGACATAGCCCTGATTAAACCCCAGAAAGCTTGATGACAGCTGAAGGGGGCGCTGCACTTCTGCCCGAAGCTTCACAACATGGCTGCCAGCGGAGTCGTTGCTGAACACCGTCACATACTTGTCGATCACCCCGCTGCCGGCTGGCAATGTGAGGGTGATGTTCATGCCCGTCTCTTCGCCCGGACGTAACGTGTCACGTTCCAGTGGCGCTGTTGTACATCCGCATTGTGGACGTACCGACGAGATCACGAGCGTCTTGTTTCCGGTGTTCTTGATCGGAACGCGATACTTGACGGACTCTTGCTTCGTCAGTGATCCACTGGGTACTACCACACCCCAATCCACCAACGATTGCATTTGGAGACGCGGTTGAGCACACATCATCAGCGGCAGAGCAAAGCCGAGCGCGACGACCAAAAAGGTTCGAGTGTTGACCATTGTCATAGTGGTACCGTAGATTCCCGTCCGATGAATATGCTTCCGCTTCTCTCGACCGTTCTCACTTCCGTCGTTGCACTCGTAGTTTCGATGGCAACATTTACGCAAGACACATCAAATGGTGACGATCGTTCACCAAAGACTGGCGCCTCATCTCATCCTCTGTCGCGCGCCGCTGATGCTGCGATCTCCCGTGGCGTGGACAAAGACTACATCGAGCTGCTGCTTCGTGATTCGATGACGTCGTTCGATGAGAAGTACGTCCGCACAAACGTCACAAACTTCGCCACCAAACCCGACTATTCACACAACTGGTCGGCAGAGGCCGTATCGAATGTGCGGGAGTTTCTAGACCGTCACAAGACCCTACTTCAGCGGGCAGACTCTGTGCATGGTGTGCCCCCTTCCATCATCGGGGCCCTACTCTGGGTAGAAACCAAGCATGGACGCGTTACCGGCAAGCACCACGTGCCAAGCGTGTACCTATCGGTACTGCTGAGCAACGAGTCCGAGTTCATCGAGTCGAACACTGCACTCGTGATGAAGGCGAAGTCGATCGATTCATCGAAGATAGACAGTGTGCGAGAGGCCCTTGTCAAGCGTGCTGACCGCAAGGTGAATTGGGCTGTGCAGCAGCTTAAGGCACTCCACTCGATTCAGATGCGCAAGACCATGAACACGCTTACTCTACGGGGCTCGTGGGCCGGTGCTTTTGGACTCACGCAGTTTTTGCCGTCATCCTACGTTTCGTCAGCTGCCGACGGAAATGACGACGGCACCATCGATCTGTACCAGATCGACGATGCCGTCTTTAGCGTTGCGAACTACCTTGATCGCGCCGGCTGGGGTAAAACACCCGAGCAACAGCGCAAGGCCATCCACCACTACAACAACAGCGATGACTACGTCAACGCGGTGATGAAACTGGCGGGACTCGCCAGCGAGTGATCGCTATTTCTTCCCAGCCAACGCTTCAGCCTGACCCAGGAAGCTGTCGATAAACGACAGTCCGTTGTGCCAGAATGTTGGACTGGTAATGTCGAGTCCGAAGGGGGCGAGAAGTTCTTCCGGACGCTTAGAGCCCCCTGACGAGAGGAGCTCGATGTACTTGTCGGGGAATGTCTCCGGGCTTTGCAGGTAGATCTGATACAGCGCCAGCACAAGCAATTCACCGAAGGCGTAGGCGTACACGTAGCCCGGCGTGTGAATGAAGTGCGAGATGTAGGACCACCACACTTCATAGCCATCGCTGAGTTCGACGGAATCTCCGAATTGGCTCTTCTGTGTAGTGAGCCAGATCTCGTTGATCTGATCCAGCGAGAGCTCGCCCTGCGTGCGGCGTGCAATGTGAACGGCTTCTTCGAAACGATTAAGGGCAACCTGACGGAACACCGTTGCGATCATTCCGTCGAGCTTGGACATGAGCAGTGCGAGCTTTGCTTCGTCGCTCGTGGTCTGCTCATACATCTTCTTGAACGTGATCATCTCCCCAAACACGCTTGCCGTTTCGGCGATGGTAAGGGGCGTGTGCATCTGCAGGGGGCCCTGCTGACGTGACAGGTATTGATGCACGCCGTGGCCAAGCTCGTGTGCCAGCGTCTGCACATCGCGGCTAGTGCCGGTGTAGTTCATGAACACATACGGGTGCACGGAGGCGATGGTACCCGCGCTGTAGGCACCGCTGCGCTTGCCCTTGCGAACTGGCGCATGGATCCAGTTCTTTTCGAAGAACATCGAGGCGATCTCGCCTGCTCGCCTATCGAATGACATGTATGAATCCGTCACGATAGCCCGTGCCTGATCCCACGTCCAGAAATCCGATACTTCGGTCACCGGAGCATACCGATCATAGTCATACAGTTTATCAAGTCCGAGGAGCCCCTTCTTCAGAGCGAAATACCGATGAACCAGATCGTAGCGAGAGACGACGGCATCGACGAGGGCCTGAACGGATGCATCGGACACCTCATTCGAGAGGTTGCGGCTTGAAACCCACGTTGGGTAGGAGCGCAAACGGTCATTGACTTCGCAATCGCCGATGATCGTGTTGAACACGTAGGCATGCATCTTGGCATCTGTCTTGAGTACAGCCGAGATCGTCTCAGCTGCTTCCTTCCGTGTCTGGCGATCGCCATCGTAGAGCATCTTCGTCATCTGCGCAATCGTGTACTCCTGTCCACGAAACGAGAACGTCATCGCACCCGACACTTCGTCGTGAAGACGAACCCAAGCAAAGCGCGATGTCACGGACTTGGCATTGAGCGCCTGCTCCACGTCTTCGCTGAGGGTATGGGGCTTATAGTCCATAACGACTTCCAGCCAGTGCTTGCGCGAGGCCATCTCCGGAGCCGCCATCAATTCGGCAATGCGCTCGGCAGAAAGGCTCGATAGCTCTGTGTCAACGAAGATGATCTCGTTCGATGCCTTTGACAGCGTTTCCGTAACACGCTGCATCAGCTTGCCGTATTCCACATTTTCCGAGTCGGTTGACCATTGCAGATGCGCAAAGGCACCCATTCGACCGAAGTCCTCGTTTAGTTGCTCGTATTCGGCAACCATCTCCATGAACTCGGCGATGCTGGAAGTTGCGAACCGACCGTGCCACTTTTCACGAAAAGCCTTCGTGCGATCGCCAATGCGCGCGAGGTCGCCCTCAAGGCCCGTCTCATCGAGCGTTGCGTAAAGATCTGAGAGGTCCCAGAAAATGTTTTCAGAGCCGTTTGTCTTGGTTGTGTCCATAGGTGAAGTAGTGAATTACTGAAGTACTGAATTACTGAATTACTGAAGTACTGAAGTACTGAAGTACTGAATTACTGAAGTACTGAAGTACTGAATTGCTAAAGTACTGAAGTACTGATGCACTCGATTGGGGTCTGCCGAAACAAGTGATTGTCTGTCATTCCCACGAAAGCGACATATATGGTGCCACTCCATTGTACTTCGGTACTTCCGTACTTCGGTACTTCCGTACTTCGGTACTTCCGTACTTCGGTACTTCCGTACTTCGGTACTTCCGTACTTCAGTACTTCGGTACTTCCGTACTTCCGTACTTCAGTAATTCCGCTCAGCGGCTCACGGCACGATCCGATAGATCATCCGTGGGAACGGGATGACTTCTCGAATATGCTCGGCGCCGGTGATCCACTTCACGGTCCGTTCAACGCCCAAACCAAAGCCGGAGTGCGGGACGGAGCCGAACTTGCGCAGGTCGAGGTACCATTGGAACGCATCCTCGGGAAGGTTTTCGTGACGCAGGCGTTCGAGGAGCAGATCGTGGTTGTCTTCCCGCTGCGAGCCGCCGATGATTTCGCCAGCCCCTTCCGGAGCAAGCATATCCATGGCCAGCACGACGTTCGTGTTCTCCGGATCGCGCTTCATGTAAAACGCTTTCACTTCCGATGGGTAGCGGTGGATGATGCACGGACGGTCGAACTGCTGCATGATAGCTTCTTCCTGCGGAGCACCGAAGTCTTCGCCCCACGGGAAGTCTACCTGGATCTCCGAACCATCGGGCTGCTTGCGATTGAGCTTCACATCGTTCTTATTCAGCCAGTCCACAGCTTCGGTGTAGGACATACGATAGAAGGGGCGACGCACAGCTTCGAGCTTGGAGACATCGCGGCCAAGTGTAGCGAGTTCGCGCTGACAGTCCTTCAGGACCGACTGCACGATATACTCGACGAGGTCTTCCGCCAGATCCATGTCATCATTGATGTCAAAGTAAGCCATCTCCGGCTCTACCATCCAAAACTCCGTCAGGTGACGGCGCGTCTTGGACTTCTCGGCACGGAAGGTCGGTCCAAACGTATAGACCTTGCCAAGTGCCATGGCACTTGCTTCGGCATAGAGCTGGCCCGACTGCGTGAGGTAGGCCTTGCCAAGATCGAAGTACTCCGTCTCGAACAACGTCGATGTGCCCTCGCAGGCATTCGGCGTAAAGATCGGCGAGTCCATCAGCCGGAAGCCATTGCCATCAAAGAAATCACGGATGGCCTTGATCACCCGAGCGCGCACGCGCATGATCGCATGCTGACGCGCAGAACGCAACCACAGGTGGCGGTGCTCCATTAGAAACTCCACACCGTGTTCTTTCGGCGTTATCGGGTAGTCCTTCGAGACCTGCCAAATGCGCACATCGGTCACATCAAGCTCAACTCCGGAGGGGGCTCGCTGTTCCGCACGAACCGTGCCGGTGATCGACACGCTGGACTCCTGCGTGAGGTGCTGAGCATTGCCCGCAATCTCTTCGGAGACGTTCGGCTTGAAGAGCACGCACTGCACGATTCCGCTACCGTCGCGGAGTTTGATAAAGATGAGCTTGCCCTTCTCGGTCTTGTCGTACACCCAACCATTCAGGGTGACGGTTTCGCCAATGTGATTGGCCAAGTCTTCGATGGCAACAAAGGATTTGTATCGCGATTGCATTCGCGAAAATACGCGAGAACTTGGCGAAGTTTGCGTCATGCTTCGCCCCTTATCACTGAAACGGCGCAACGCCGCCGTGCTCTGTAGCACCTGGTCGGACGGACTCGAATCCTGTATCCTCCTATCTGACCTGCGGGACGCCTGTCCATGCGCCCACTGCTCCGGTGAGCAGATCATGGGTCAGATCGTTTTCCCCGGCATGAAAACCCTCGCCCCCGGCATGAACGACATTGCTGCTCTTACGCCCGTTGGCAATTACGGCATCCAGGCGTCGTGGAAAGACGGACACGACACCGGCATCTATTCGTTTGACATGCTCCGATCGATCTTTGAATCCAAGCGCCTGAGTCAGCAGACGCTTGATGATATCGATCATCAGCTGTCGTCGCATACCTAGCTCTCAGATCATCGTCGGAAACACCGGTCATCCTGATTTCAAGCAGATAAGCTGCGGCTCCCTATCTTGTATCAACAATGTATAACTGTCACGTTTTCTTTCTATGAAAGCTCGTATCCAGAAATGGGGAAACAGTATGGCATTACGCATTCCAAAAATCGTCATCGATGAGATGGGCCTCGGAGATAATCGCCTGGTCGAACTTCATCTCCAGGACGGAGAATTGATCGTACGCGCAGTCGAGACCCCGGACCCATATGCGTTGGTCGACCTCGTCAAGGATATAACTCCGGAAACGAGACACCAGATCATTGAATTCGACGGACCGCAGGGTAAGGAGGTTTGGTAGCTATGGCATCAGCTCCGGGTCGTGGTGACGTCGTACTGCTGAGCTTCGACCCAACCCTCGGTAGCGAGCAGCGCGGTCGGCGTCCCGCAGTCGTGATATCACCGATACTCTACAATCGAGCATCGGGACTGGCCATCGTCTGCCCGATCACGAGCGTTCGCAAAGGCTACCCCTTTGAAGTCAGCATCACCAGCGATCAAGGTCTTGATGGTGCTATCCTTGTCGACCAGATTCGTTGTGTTGATTGGAAAGCCCGATCCGCTCGAAAAGTGGGCTCGCTGAAACCAAATCAACTCAATGACGTGTTAGCAAAGCTCAAGACGTTGGTTGCAGATTGATGACTGATGACTGATGACTGATTACTGATGACTGATTACTGATGACTGATGACTGATTACTGATGACTGATGACTGATGACTGATGACTGATGACTGATGACTGATGACCGTCGACTGATGAAAATGAGCAAAACCCATATCGCCCAGTAATCAGTCATCAGTAATCAGTAATCAGTCATCAGTCATTCCGTCATTCCGTAATTCCGTAATTCCGTACCTCCGTAATTTCCTCGACCATGACTCGCACCATCACTGCTCCTCGCGGCTCGACGCTTACCTGTAAGAACTGGGAGATCGAAGCCGCCTATCGAATGATCCAGAACAACCTCGACCCGCAGAATGCCGAGAAGCCCGATGAGCTGATCGTGTATGGTGGTCTGGGCAAGGCCGCCCGCAATTGGGAGGCCTTCGAGGCAATATTGGAATCACTACGCACGATGGAGGTGGACGAAACGCTTCTCGTTCAGAGCGGCAAGCCCGTTGGCGTGGTGAAGACCCACACCGGAGCTCCGAGGGTGATCATTGCAAATTCCAACCTTGTACCCAAGTGGGCCACATGGGAGGAGTTTCGTCGGCTCGATGCCATGGGGCTTATGATGTACGGTCAGATGACCGCGGGTTCGTGGATCTATATCGGTACGCAAGGGATCGTTCAAGGCACCTATGAAACCTTTGCCGAATGTGCGCGTCAGCACTTTGGCGGTACACTCAACGGACGCTTTCTTCTTACTGCCGGTCTGGGAGGAATGGGCGGTGCTCAGCCCCTTGCCGCAACAATAGCCGGCGCAGCGGCGCTGTGTATTGAGATCGACGAAGTGCGAATTGACAAGCGCATTCGCGATGGGTACTGCGACCGAAAAATGCACCATCTCGATGAGGCACTGGCCGTTATCAGGGAGTATCAGGAGCGTCGGGAGCCAATCTCCATTGGCCTTGTGGGCAACGCGGCCGAGATCCTTCCCCTGTTGCTCGAGCGTGGGATCATCCCCGATGTTGTTACCGACCAGACCTCGGCACACGATCCGCTCAACGGGTATTATCCTGCCGGACTCACAAAGCTGGAAGCTGACGCATTGCGGATCAGTAACCCGGATGATTACCTCAAGCGCTCCTATGCGAGCATCGGCGCGCACGTCCGCGCCATGCTGGGCTTTCAGTCCAAGGGTGCCATAACCTTCGATTACGGCAACAACATCCGCGGGATCGCGCGCGACTTCGATGGTGTTGCCAACGCCTTCGACTTCCCCGGATTTGTGCCCGCATTCGTTCGCGAACTGTTCTGCGATGGTAAGGGGCCATTCCGGTGGGTAGCACTTTCTGGTGATCCAGAGGATATCCGTGTAACCGATGACGCCATTATGGAGTTATTTGCGGACAACGTGCAGCTTCACCGGTGGATTCGCGAAGCGCAGGACCACATTGGTTATCAGGGTCTGCCGGCGCGGATCTGCTGGCTTGGCTACGGTGAACGGGCCAAGGCAGGCAAACTCTTCAACGACCTGGTGCGCGACGGAAAGGTCAAGGCACCGATCGTTATCGGTCGGGATCATCTCGACTGTGGAAGCGTTGCCTCGCCCCATCGTGAAACCGAAGCCATGAAGGACGGGTCAGATGCCGTAGCTGATTGGGTGCATCTGAACTTTGCCCTCAATGCTGTTGGAGGCGCAACGTGGGTTTCGCTTCACCATGGCGGAGGAGTTGGCATGGGGCTTTCCCTGCATGCCGGAATGGTTGTGGTGGCCGACGGAACTTCTGCCGCAGAAGAAAAGTTGGCACGGGTATTGACTTACGATCCTTTAATGGGCATCTTGCGACACGCCGATGCCGGCTACGAGCGAGCGATTTCCAACACACGAAAGTTTGGCATAGAATTACCACTACCTCCTAAAAGCTGAGTTTCACACCGATTCAGGACAACATGGCATAACTGCTACGTCGTTTTTACAGTAAATCTGCCATTCTGGCAGGATTTGACGACAACATCTTAGCAGGAGTTGCCATGAACAGCGCTGAATTCCGTCGCAAGACGGGCATCGTTCGCCAGAATCGGCTAAAAACCGAAATCACCACACAAGGAGGAAGTGCTATGGATCTCGCACTGCAGATTGAGCAGCTGTTCCGCACAGACCGGAACAAGTATCTCGGATTCATCCGTCAGCGCGTCCGTAATCAAGAGGACGCCGAAGACATCTTGCAAGACGTGTTTGCCAACGTCATTGCCGCGTCAAAGGACGTCAACAAACCGATTGACAACCTGGCTTCGTGGGTCTTTACGTCCGTCCGGAATCGGATCATCGACTCTTACCGGAAGAAGAAGACGGACACGTTTGCTGACCTCGGCACGGCTGAACAGCACGAAGAAGGAATGGACACGGTCGAGCGATTCCTGGGCGACTACAGCTATTCGCCAGAACAGGACCTAGTGCGCGAAACGATTTGGCAGGCCGTTCTGGAGGGTCTGGACGAGCTTCCGCCCGAACAGAAATACGTGTTCGTCAAAAATGAATTCGAGGGAGTTTCGTTTAGGGAGATGTCCGAAGAGATCGGTGTGAACATTAACACCCTCTTGGCTCGGAAGCGGTACGCCGTCCTGTACCTTCGCAAGAAGCTCCAGGCGTTGTACGACAACATCAACGACTAACCCTCTGAACATGTCGATTCTCACGACCAAGACAGCCCGCACGATGATGTACGTATGTAGCATCGGCGGGCTGTTGGTCGTTAATGGGGCCGCCGTTACCTATCTCTGGAACACGATGATGGAATCACGCGCAGGCGCCGAGTCCCTCCGCTTCCTCGAAGGCGTTGGCATAACGGCCTTTGCCTATGTGATCATTTTTGCTGTAAAGTTTGGGCGCGGTGCGCGCCCCCTTCCGATTCGCGGAGAACAGGTGGCTGACACATCTGTGAAAACACGGTGTGATAATATGACGCCGAAACAGCGCCAGGAGCTACGTAATCAGTTGGTTCAGCAATGCGGGTGCACGGAACGCGATACCAAAGAGCGTACTTTCGTGCATGAGCATCACAACTGAATTCAAAGAGTTTGTCTCTCGAGGCAACGTTGTCGATCTCGCCGTCGGCGTGATCATTGGTGGAGCATTCGGCTCTATCACGTCATCGCTTGTACAGGACATCATCATGCCCCCGGTGGGTATGATCCTGAGCGGGATCAACTTCTCCGACATTGTCACCACGCTCAAAGCTGCCGGACCCGATGGGAAAGGGGCTGTGGTGGTGAGCTGGGGCAAGTTCATTCAGTCGATCATCAATTTTCTTATCATCGCAGCAGCAATGTTTGCGGTCGTTAAGGGAATCAATTCCATGAGGCGGCACCAGGAAGAAGCTGCCCCTGCGCCACCGGCAGAGCCCTCAGACGAGGTCAAGCTTCTGACCGAGATCCGCGACGCACTTCGCAAGCCGTAGCGTAGATGGTAACGTGTCCAGATCCGACACGGGCAACAATGATCACACCAGGCTGACCACCCTCGGCGAACGTCAGCTTGCGTCTGACCTGCTCCGGATCCTGATCCCACCCACGCTTTTTGATAACAGTGCCACTGCCCCACCCACGCAGGCGTACGGCATCCTGCATGCGGCGCACGGACGTGCCCGGTTCCATGGCTTCGACTCGATATGCCCGATACCACAGCGAGGCAGGGGGCTCTTCATCCACGATTCCATAGCCGATACGTGGGTCCAACACGCCTGCCCCCTTTTCGACAAAGAATGCGCCAACGCTTCCTGAAGCGATGACGGCGTTGTGGGGCTCAATGAGAAAGCCTCCATTGCGCACGATTTGCGCCTCGGCAGTCCCCTGCGGCGTCCACGAATCACGAGTACCCGATCCATCAAGCAGCGTCACCAAGGGGCGCAAGCCGGCTTCGGCTGACCACAGAATACGCTCACGACACTCGTCTGCAAAACCGATGTACTCGCTGGTGAACTCCCTTTCGGCATCAGGGCTGAGCTCGTCGCCGGGACCAATCTTCATGCCACACAAGACGTTTGTCGGGATGCTGGAAAGGGGCGGCTCGTACGCATCAGCCACACGCAACCGCCTGCGCTCGCTTCTGCGCGACGGGTCGGCCCAGACTCCATCATAGGACAGGTCCAAAGGTGACGGCCAGGGCTGGCATCGCAGATCAATGGAGGCAATGCCGCTGCGTTGGACGTTTCCGGCCACGATCGCATGTGTGGTCTCATCGGCCTCGTACGTGGTAACGTGCGGCACTACTGCAGACAGAGCGAAAGCATCCATACCGGCGCCAGTGCAGATCTCAACGACGTGCCGGCACTCTGCAAAGCGTTCTGCGTGGTAGGCGGCGATGACCGGATGCGTGGCCTGCTCGGCCATACGACGCGTAAAGAGCCAGCCCGGACGGTATTTGCCCATCGAACGAGCTTTCGATGTGCCAAGGGCCAGTTCTATCAAGATTTGAGCCTGCTCAGCATTTCCGTGAGAACGTCGTATCCGGTCAACCAGTGAAGCGGATACCTCGCCCCCTTCCGAGAAAAGGTGCGATATCACGTTCTCTACGTCGCCGACGATTGTCGCCGACGTCAGATACTCTCGCATACGCATTCCTTCGCCGAAAACCACGATATTTGCACCATGTCCTGCACGACTATTGTCAACCTTTTGGAAAGATTCCTCGCATGAGCAGCAACACCCTCGACAACCAGCTCAACGATATGGGGCTTCACAACCTTGGTGATGTGCACTATAACCTTACCGCTCCGGAGCTGGTGGAGCAGGCGCTGATGTATGAAGAAGGAATTCTGTCGGAGCATGGGGCATTGTGCGTCAATTCGGTTCCGTACACCGGACGCCGGGCAAACGACAAGTTCGTTGTCGAGGAAGAGGACACCAAAGGCGACGTCTGGTGGGGCAAGGTAAACAAACCCTTTGCCGAGGACAAGTTCGATGCGCTCAAGCGTCGCGTGTTCGCCTACCTGCAAGGACGTGACGTCTATGTTCAGGACCTGATCGCCGGAGCAGACCCGGCATACGCGCTCCCGGTGCGTTTTGTGCAGGAAGAAGCGTATCACTCGCTGTTCGTGCAGAACATGTTCATTCAGCCAACGGCAGAGCAACTGGCCGACTTCGTGCCGGGCTTCACGGTGGTAACTGTGCCGGGCTTCAAGTCCATCCCTGAGATCGACGGAACGCTCAGCGAGGTGTTCATCATTCTGAGCTTCAAGCAGAAACTCGTCCTGATCGGCGGCACCTCCTATGCCGGCGAGAACAAGAAGTCGATCTTCACCGTGCTGAACTACCTGATGCCGAAGATCGGCGTGATGTCCATGCACTGCTCTGCCAATATTGGTCCAGAGGGAGACACGGCCTTGTTCTTCGGTCTCTCCGGAACAGGCAAGACCACGCTCTCGACGGATCCGGAGCGCGCCCTTATCGGCGACGACGAGCACGGCTGGAGCAACGATGGTGTGTTCAATTATGAAGGGGGCTGCTACGCCAAGGTCATCAACCTGAACGCCGAAGCCGAGCCGATCATCTTCAACCTGACCCGCACCTTCGGAACGATCCTCGAGAACGTGGACATTGATGAAGAAACACGTGTGATCGACCTTGACTCGCAGAAGTACACCGAGAACACGCGCGCTTCGTACACTCGCGAGCACATCCCGAACATTGCCGACGGCAATCGTGGCGGACACCCCAAGAACATCGTCTTCCTCACAGCTGATGCCTTCGGCGTAATGCCGCCGATTGCCCGTCTCACGCCGGAGCAGGCCATGTATCACTTCCTCTCGGGCTACACCGCTAAGGTTGCCGGCACCGAAGAAGGCGTCAAGGAACCATCAGCAACCTTCTCTACATGCTTCGGAGCCCCCTTCATGGTGCACCATCCGAGTGTGTATGCGAACCTGCTGCGTGACAAGATCAATACCCACGGCTCGCACGTGTGGCTTGTCAACACTGGCTGGAGCGGCGGCCCCTACGGCGTCGGCTCGCGCATGAAGATCAAGCACACACGTGCCATGCTTCGCGCCGCCCTGACGGGTCAGCTCGACAACGTGGAATTCGTCAAGGATGCCTTCTTTAATCTGAGCATCCCTACGTCATGTCCTGACGTTCCTGCCGAAGTCCTTAACCCTCGCAACACCTGGGCCGACACCGCCGCTTACGACAAGCAGGCATCACACCTCGTGCGCCTCTTTGAAGACAACTTCGCCCAGTTTGCCGATAGCGTTGATGAAGCAGTACGCAGCGCGATGAAAGGCTAGGTAGCGCCGGGCCTTGGCCCGGGGAAAGAGTGGCGAGTGACAAAGCGTCAATAATAGCCCCGGGCCTTGGCCCGGGGAAAAAGTGACGAGTGACAAAGCGTCAATGATAGCCCCGGGCCTTGGCCCGGGGAAAAAGTGGCGAGTGAAAATGCGTCAATAATAGCCCCGGGCCTTGGCCCGGGGAAAGAGTGACGAAGAAGCAAGCGAACAACAGACCTGCTCGCAGATGAGTTCGGGCGTTTGCTCAAGACAGTTCTTCGGGATTCATAGGTTCTCCTACTGATTGCTTGAAACAGCAACTGTTTGGGAACACGCAGCCGATTCGCCTGATCGCGCAGATACGATGAAGAGGCCCGGACCGGTAGGTGCGATTACATCCGTGTTGACCGGGAGATTCTCGGATTGCCACACCACGTGGCCCTGCACATCTGCAATCTGGATAGTGGAAGCGGGCATAGCAGACTGGTTCGTGATGCTGATGCCCCTTGCTGAAGGCAAAGATTGTACACGCAACCGACAACTCGTCATGGAAGATGAAGCAGCATTGTACCGTCCGGCCATTGTTGACTCATTGTACGAAAGCCACTGAGCATTTTGCAGCTCTCGGTCTGATGTAACGAAATCAAATCGATCCACGCGTACGAAAGGTCGTGGACGTGTGGACTTGTCATGCATATTTACCCTGATATAGGCTTGTTTTGACTTCTGTCTTGAACCACCCGCCGTGTAGATCACTCGACTTATTGGTGGGTGCCAGGTATCGATCCATGGTCGACGGTTTTCCGTT
>VEQR01000022.1 GCA_018883125.1 Candidatus Kapaibacterium sp. | reverse complement strand
TATCCGTTACCGGCGGACCACAACGTCGCATCACGTCATTGTTTATCAACGACCCAACTCAACCATGTATCACAAGCGTGGCAGGAGATGCACCACAGAGTACGATCAACGTCTACCCCAACCCGACAACGGGGCTTTCCACCATCTCGTTGGTACTCAATGGTGTGGCACCTGCCACAATCACCATCATTACTGCTGAGGGCTCCATGCTGTGCACACGGAACGTTGAACAGCCCCGAGCAGACGGTATAGAGTTACTCGATCTTAGTGATCTTCCCAACGGTATGTATCTCGTTGTGGTTTCACAGCAAGGATATTCCCGATCGATCACCGTGATAAAGAATGTGTGATCAAAGCTTCACTTCTGCTGATACAGGGCAATTCTGTTCCCTTCGGTGTCCTCGAATTCGGCCACAAGCCCCATTCCATTGTCAGTGACCGGATAGAGAACCCTACCTCCACACGTTGTTGCACGGTGCAGTGTTGCTGCGATGTCGTGCGTCGCGAAGTAGACCAAAACTCCGTCATGCGTTGGTTTGTTGATCTCGCCCTTTGCCAAATCACCGGAGATGCCTGCTCTTTTCTCATTGAACGGAAGCAGAGCCATCTCGTTACCATCAATGATCGTCGTACCAAATTCAAATCCAAAGACCGCACCGTAGAACGTCATCGCCCTGTCGATGTCGCAGACAGGTATCTCGACGTACACGATAGGGTTTGTGGTTTGCGTCATGCTGTTCCCTTCTCATGGAGCAGTCGAATACAACCTCACCCCACCGGCACGTCAATCACAATGAACGTGGCATCGGCATCTGCCGTGATCTCAAGACGCGATGTATCCACAATGCCCAATCCGTCGCGCTCGGCAAGGTAGTGCGACTCTGCATTGCCCCCTACCGTAATGGAGCCGTTGATCGCGAAGATGAACACACCATTACGGTCCTGACGTCGATTGTAGATAAGTTTTTCTTTCGAGGTTGCATGCCCCATGCTGAGCCATGCTTGCTGATTGATCCACAGCGGAGTGCCGGTGCCCTTGGGGCCGACGACAGTGCGAATGGTGTTTGGGGCGATTGGGCCTACCGTTGCCTGACCATACCGTGGCTCTGCTCCGAGGCGCTCGGGAATGATCCATATCTGCAGGAACTTCAGCATGTCTTCGCCGGAACCGTTGAACTCGGAATGGGTGATACCTGTCCCGGCTGACATCACCTGGACTTCACTTCTCAACCTTTCATGTGCGCATGCTTGATGAATGCCGCAAAGTTATTCAGAAGAGTACGATACACCGTGAGTGTTGCCTCGTCGGTGATGATACCATGCTCATTAACCTTTGCTTTAACGTTGCTGACGAGTAATTCGGGACGCGGTAGCACCATGCCGCTGACCGATGACATCAGCCTTCGCAGGTCCGTCTGTGCGCGCACCGCACCGAAGTTGCCCGGACTTGCCCCGACAACGGCAACCGGCTTGTCGATGAAGGGGCGAGTGGTTCCCCGCGTCATCCAGTCGATCGTGTTCTTCAGGACGCCTGAGTACGAGTAGTTGTACTCCGGAGTCGCGATGAGTACACCATCGGCACGTGCAATCAGGTGCTTCAGGGCTGTAACGGCCGCTGGCTGCGGGTCAACGTCGATCTCTGCATCATAGAGCGGGATATCACGAATCGAAGCGATCGTTACTGCAACCCCCTCGGGGGCGATTACAGACGCCGTGCGCAGCAGGCCGGTGTTGAATGAGGCTTCGCGAAGAGAGCCGGAGATTCCGAGGATTGTCATGATTGGGCCATTCTTTGTGTGTTGCAACACGCGAATATACGCAACGCGGAAATGCGGACTCTTGCAGCACAGCTTGTTAAGAACACTGGTACGGTGCGCATGAATCTCTACGCACCGTGCCCATGAAACATATCATACCGTAAACCGTATCCGACTGCGGATCTTTCCGACGTGGCGAGTCTTCTTCAGCACGGCGCCCCCTTCACGTGAGCCCGCTCCGTCGGTGTTGCCTTCGATGGTCTTGACGTTCCCGTTCTTGTCGGGCGCTGACAAAGCGATTCCGATGTGGCTGAACGTGAACACCACGATATCGCCGGGTTTGATGTCGTTGCGATGGGGCTTCTTGGTACTTGTGGACGCGTCCTGCGCCTTAGACCAGTTCTCAAAGTCCCACGCCCCGGCCGTGCGTGGACGCTTAAACGTCTTGGTCTCCTTTGTCTGCGTGGCATCCATCGCCTGCTTGACGCACCAGCAGACAAAGGCAGCGCACCAGGGCCAGCCGAGCTTCGGATTGAGTTGTGTTGCAGCCTTGTATTCGTCCACACGCGGACCGCAGTTCGAACTGTTTACCTCCATCACACCCACTTCGGGAAGAGCAGCGTTAACGAGAGCTTCAGGGAGCTTAGCCATGGGACACCATTAAACATATTGATGGAAAGGATGGTATCGAACATACACAGCATGCATGACACTACCGCACAATGTCCATGTTTGATCGCTGCCTATGTGTTTAGACATACCATACGACAAACCTCAACGATGTCGTTGCAAAAGTGGTCCCAGCCCGTGCTACCTCACGATCACACAACGCACAAGAAATGCGCGCGTGCCATCGCTCACATGAAGTATATGCGATCCGGCAGCGAGTTCTGAAACATCAACCAAAAGCGACTGAACAGAGGGGGCAGGCACGCACGCCAGAGCATTCAAACGACCGAGGGCATCAACGGACATAACCTGTAGTGGACCATTGAACGGAAAGTCGCAAGGAAACTCCACTGTTAACCGTGAAGATGCCGGGTTGGGATAGGCGCGTAGTTGAGCAATAGGAGCCGCATCAAAGAGCCCTGCGGTAGGATTGTTGCGGAGCTTGACGATCCAAGCGTCACCGTTGCCTTTGCTTGCAACGACGTCTCCGTCGGATGAAGCCGTGTATCCGGCGACGACGAATCCACTATCAACAGTCCATTGCACATCCAGTCCGTTATCGGTAGCCGTTCCACCGATCACCTTCTGCCACAGGTACTTTCCGGTACCTTCAGCCAGGCATACCAATACAATGTCCTCATTCCCCCGCTTTGTGATGTTGTTTACGGGATTGATCGCCAGACCGGAGACAAGCAGCATTCCATTGGGAGATAAAGCTACATCCAAGGCAGCAGCGCAGTTGGTGCGCTCCATAAACGACACCCACTGCACATTGCCGACACTATCGAGTTTGATGACGGCGGCACCACTACCGGGTTCATTTGCCGGTGGAACTCGTCCGCAGGCAATCAACCCGCCGTCAACAGATTCAACAACTGACTCAAGCCAGTCGGCATGCGACGAGCTGCCGAAGGTCTTTTGCCAGAGTAGCCGACCATCTTGACCGAACTTGAGGATCCACGCATCACTCTGAACCCAGCCAAGCTGCCGGGCTCCCAGTTCGCCAGCCACGACGTATGATCCATCTCGAGTTTCGAGAACTGAATAAGCAAAGTCATTTAAATCTCCCCCTCTGGTGGTCTGCCACTGGAGGGTCCCGACCGAGTCAAGCTTGACAATCCACGCATCTGACTGACCGAGACTCAGATCCACATCACCATCTGATGATCCTGTAACACCAACGATCACAATCGAATGGTCTGACGTTTCCGTAACCGATTTGGCATACTCGCTCGAACTGCCGCCGAGTGTCTTCTGCCAGAGCACTTTGCCGCTGCTATCAAGTCTGATGACCCACAGGTCTGCATTGCCTCGCGTTGGCCCCACATCTCCGTCGCTTGAATTCGTAGATCCGACAACCAGGACGCCTCCATCGGCTGTTTCAATGACATCCTCGGCGCCGTCATCGGCACTACCGCCACGTGTGACCTTCCAGATGACGTCTCCATTTGCATTGAACTTCGCAACCCACAGGTCATAGCTGCTTCGAGCCCCCTGAACATCGCCATCAGTTGAATTGGTCCATCCGGCCGCGTACAGAACACCATTCCGTCCGTTACATACAGACGTGGCCTTTTCACTGCCTGTTCCACCATACAGGCGTTGCCAGACAATGCCGACGTCGGCCCCGGCGCTGCATGTGATCACTGGCCAGGAGACCATGACCAGAAGCCATAGTACGCGATTTCTTAACATACGTTCGATGAATTCGGTATTCATCTCTCTGCGTCCGATAATAAAAAGCCCCACCTATTGCTAGGTGGGGCTTTTGATGAAGTATCTATGTTACCGAGGTACGGTCATTTACCGTACCACGATCACAGGAACTGTAGTAACGGTATTGCCGTACTTAATGAACAACGTGTACGAGCCGCTGGCAAGCGTTGTACCGCTGTACCGAACGATGCTGCCAGCCTCAACAGCGTCGTTGGAGATGCTGGCAACCGTGCGGCCTGCCGAATTCACGATGTCAATGTCCATTCGTGGCATGCTCTTGCCAAAGTGGATATTGAGTTCGTCGCGAACTGGATTTGGCGAAACCGATACGCCAGCTTCGACAGCATCAACAACGTTGCCGACAGCTTCACCGGCGCCTGTAAGGTCGATGGTTGCGTTGCCACCATTGGATGAACGAAGGCTAAGCTGGGCGGCCTTCTTGCCGGCTGTGCCGGGGGCGAACTTGACGCAGATCTCCGCAGATGCACCGGTGGCGATCTTGACAGGCATCGTCGTGGTAACCGTGAACTCAGCGGCATTAAGGCCGATGACCGTTGCCTGATCTATCGTCACTTCCTGACTCGATGTGTTTGTCACCGTCACACACTTTTCGTTCGACTTACCCAGTTCGAGAAGACCAAAGTCTTGCGAGGCAGGGTGATCATAACGAAGTACGTACGCTGCTGAAAGCGAAACGGTTGCCTGTGGCTTTAGAGGAGAATTTGAGGAGATGGTCATCGTACCGAACAAAGGCCCCTTCACAGTTGGCGCTGCCTTGACGGTGATCGACTGTGCCGATCCGGGAGCAACATCGAATGGTGTGGCCGGAGCATTGCTCAACGAAAACTCACTTGGCGAAACCTTGAGCGAAGTGATGTTGAGTGGAGCCGTGCCGACGTTCTTGATCAGACCCGTCAATGACACCGTCTTGTCATACCCAACCGGAATCTCACCAAAATCAACCGATGTCTGACCGAGTTCGATGGCCGGACGCGGGATTACGGGATCGTTGACTTCGACCTTCGCATTCTTCGAGATAACAACACCGCAAGCATTTGTCACGCGTGCTGAGTAGTATCCTGCATCCGTCTTGACAACAGAAGCCTTCGAGAATGTAGCGGTTGTTGCACCCGTGATGGCAACATCATTCTTGTACCATTGAACCGTGCGAATGTCCTTTGCCTCGATTGAAAGGTCCAGACGATTACCCACGGTCAACACTGTATCAAGCGGCTGCTTTGTTACTGCAGGCTTATCGAGAACCGTTACAGTAACAGTATCAGATGCCGTCTTAAGACCGCATGTTCCCGTAGCCACAACAACGTACTTTCCTGCCGCAGCCGGTGTAATGTTTGCCAGGGCAAGTACGTTTGTGTTTGAGTTCGGTAGTAGCTTTCCGTCCTGGTACCACTCGAAACTCAGACCGGTACCGTTAAACTCCGCAGTAGCGCTTGTCGACGTTCCAACACACGCGTCAATAGACTTTTGCGGCTGTGTCTTGACCGTCGGCGGACGGAAGCCTGAGACACGCACGGTACGGGATTGTACGGAGATCACGCAGTTATTCGGGTTCGGAATATTCGACGACACCTGACAGTAGTACTGACCATTCATGGAGTAGTCGTAGTTGTCCAAGGTGAGCGTTGAGTTGAAACCATTCGCAACTGGCTTGCCATCCTTGATCCACTGATACACGAGGTTCTGCCCCGTAGCCGACACCCTCAGCGTATTGCCATTTGAGCCAGGACAAACATCAAGGTTGGTGGGTTCTTGAGTGATACGTGGCTTCAGGGCAACAACCAGAGCGCATGGTGCACTCGTTGCGGGTGGTGCGCACGTACCAGTGACGACACAGGTATATGCCCCCCCCGAAGTAGTTCCCGCATTGATGAGCACATAGTTTGAATCCGTTGCCCCGGCGATCGCAACTCCATCCTTGAACCACTGGAATCGTCGGCCAGCACCTGTTGCACGAATTCGAAGGGTATCATTGGCGCTTTCGCACACCGTTCGCGTAGCTGGCAGATTTGTCGTAATAGCCGGCGGCTCGTTTACCGTTAGGCGTGCAACATTCGACAAAACGGTTGCTGTGACGGGATTACAGTCATCACGCAGACGCACACTGTATGGACCAGCAGATGCCAGAGTAACGGGGCTGATGGTATAGACGTTGGAACGCGACGTAGCAACCAGCACTGTGTCACGGAACCACTCGTATGTCCCGGCGGCCATATCCGAAGTGACACTAAATGACACGGACGAACCCGTGCATACGGTCTGACTCTGTGGCTGCTGCGAAATGGCGGCCGGCAAGCAGGCTTTGATCACAGTGAAGTTGCCCGTTGAGCCAGGATTGGAGAATGCGCAGCCAAAGCTTGGGCCGGGGCTTTCATACACGCGAATACGCCACGAGGAAGATGGTGTGGCACCAGCTGGAATGGTCCAGTTATACGACAACGTGTATCCGTTTATACCCGTGGCAATCTGAATCCAGGATACTCCGGCATTCGTTGAATACTGGATGGCATAGGTTCCGCCGTAATTACCGATCGTGTAACGATCTCCGTACCAACGAATGGTCATGACCTGGGTAGTCTGAAACGAGCTGCCCGTTGCCGGACTCGTGACAAAGATGTTGCCCCAAGCGTATGAGCACCCCTGCGCCGATGATTGCACGCTTGAGAATGCGAGCACCACGAGCATGGCTATGCACGTACTGGCCAACTTCGTGAACGTTAAAATGCGTTGATCAATGGATTTCATACGCACGGTCCCTCAATGGATGTTGAAGATGATTGGTTTTCGATGTTCTGAGGGCTAGTGGTGTTTACCTCACAGCTACATAATAAGCGTTTCCGGCCGAATTTGTTACAATTACGTACAAATGATCTGAGTTTTGTGAAGTTATACGTATCACAGGCGTGGTGTCGAAAGGACCTTCCGACCTGATACACTGGCCAAGTAGATTGTACACACGCACCGATTCGATAGAACCTAGCCCAGTCATACGTATGAGCACTTCATCTGCGCTGCGCTCTGTCCAGATTGATGCACCGGATGGTTCTTCAGAAGCAACATCTAGGTCTGTATTTACGATCATTGTGGAAACCTGGCTACGGTAGGTCTGGCCAGATAATGTCGTACCCAAAACCCTCCAAAAGTATCGCTGGCCTTCAGTAAGAAAGGTGTATGCTGCTGAATCGGTGAAGCAGTACAGCTTGTAATCGATAGAGTTAAACCGAGGATCGCGTGCAACGTCCACTTGATAACCGTAAAACCGCTCATTCCCTTGAAAGCGGAACACATCATCTGCTTTCGCTGCATTTGTGCCATGAACGGGATAAAGGGGCACGATAGAACGTGAACTATCAATGACGGTGGACGCGTAAACGGTATCCGACCATGGACTGATATCAAAACCGTTCCGAGCCTGCACTCGCCACGCGTAAAGCGAAGATGCCCTGCCAAAAACAAGGCCTATCGACTCGCGATCGATGACCGTGTCGATGATCGGATTGTCAAACACGACGTCCTCAGCAACCTGGACATGGTACGTTGCGGCGCCCTGAACCTTGAGCCATGCACATTCCGTGGGATTGCTTGCCGATATGCCACTGCGTTGTAGCGAACCTGAGATGGTCGGCTTCGCGAGAGAAGATCGCTCTGCAATGGCAAAGTCACGAACGCTCGGAAGTGATGGTCCATATTTGCCAAGAGAAACACAGTTCCATCGGTAGAATCCTGACTCCAAACCTTCGACCATGAAGGACGTTACCCCTTGGATCACTGTATCAACTATCGGTTCTGACTCTGGCAACGTAACGATGTTTAGCCTGTATCGCGTAACACCGTTAACAGCCACCCACGTTACAAGCGTCTTCGTTGTGTTCGGCAGAAACACGTTTGGCTCCGGTATAACCAAACTTGGTCTCTGAGGCGCTGTTGTAAGATTGCAATTCATCGAGGGCTGTCCTGTGACAGTATCAATGATCGCACGGACATTCCAGGACAGTCGCACATCCGTTGGTAGCAATCCTACAAGGCGACATGTCGTATCAGTGAAAACGGAATCAAGTACCCTGCCCGATGCACTATCCGATACCACGACGCGGTAGCTGTTAGCCCCCTTGACACTCGTCCAGCGGAACGTATTTTCAGCATTGACGAAGACAGCTTGCGTGTCTGCTGTTGGCTCAAGAATCCGAGGGCGATTGAAGATAGTGGTGAAACGCCAATGGGCAGACCACGGTCCAGTACCCTGACTGCTGACCTTCCTCATACGCCACCAAAAGACGGTGTTGTTGCGCAGTGCCTCCGGCGTGTAAACGGTGTCGGTGACGGTATAGGATTCAACGCCGATCGTAAAAGCACTGTCGCGGGCTACCTGCAATTGGTACGAGGAGGCAAACAGCAATCTGTTCCAGCGGAACTTTGGGCGTTCATCAACGTCGATGCTTTTGTTCAAGGGGGCCAGCAGCTCAGGACGCAACCTGTTGGTATATGCGACAGCGTACTCACCTTGCTTAATGAATGGGATCGTCCAACTCGAATCGGCAGTTGAGTATGTAGCCGAAACCGTGGAGAATGGACCCGACCCTTCCACAGGTCTGTAGAGGAGGACGACTGACTTCGGATCTTCAACTTCCATCACCTTGCTCAGTTTCAGCCTGGTGGTGCCAGCCAGAGCTGTCGAATCGTCGACGCGAATTCCCCATCGTGCCGGTGGGTAATAGAGCGTCATTGGAGAGGTATAGGTTACATTCTGTGGCGCATAGTGGTGTCGCTCCACTGTCACAACCGCTGGTCTGCGAGTTGTGGCCGTCTGCACGGTGATCAGCGTTGTGCTGTCGATTTCCGAGAATGACGTAGTTCCCACAGCATTGATCGTGCGTTGAAGGCCCGTCATGCCGTACGTGGTCTTCCGAATTCGATATGCATTTAGGCGCGGTAGCGGAAGATTGTCAACCCTTGCCACCACATTCCCCTCTCGGTCGATCTCTTCGGCAGCGATGTCGCTCGGAACACCCGAAAGATTAAGTGCAGAACCGTAGCCCACTAAGAAGTTGCCGTTGGGAAGTCGAGATACGCTACCCATCGTACTGGCGAACACTTTCTGCTCTGGTTGATACTCAAAAACCTTGCGGACGGTCTTCTCATTCTCGTCTATCTCGTATTCAACCACCCGACTTGATTGCGGTTCGGGCTTGAGGTTGCCGTTATCGAACATCAATAGTGTTCCACTGGGCGTGCGCGAAACACAGTGTTGGTGGGAAAATCCGAAGAATCCTGCCACTGTGTCATTGAGAAATCGGAACTGATTGTTCTTCGACTTCGAGCCACCGAGCCGCCAGATGATCTTTCCGGTTTGCCCGTTGATCTTAATTACTTCGTCGAGATGGCGAATAGAGATAATTAATCCGCCATCGGTATCACGAACTATGGCATTTATGTGATGAACATCAACCAGGGGCTGCGTGAAGTCGATGTCATCAGTGGCATCCTGATAGGGAATGTGATCAAGGGACTTCCATTCAAAGATCACTCGTCCAGAGCGTGTGATTTCCTGGATTACGCCACCGATGATCTCCGCATCCGGAAAGCCTCCCGCAACATATTTCGAGAGGTCTGTCTTTACCCTGTATGCACCAAGGATCACGAACGTTGAGTCTGAGGAGGCAAAACCTTCATGAAAGTCCGCCTGATATGGTCCCACAGGACAAATAGAGTCTGTGATCTGTTGTTGGTGATTCATCCGCACGAAACACGAAAACCCCAAAACGCCACCGGTATTCGTCACACCGAAGTAGGATAGCTCGCGATTCTTGTAGGATGAAAGATTGATCTGCATGCCCACATTCAGCGGGAACACCGCACGGCCGTAGTTGTCGATCACGCCGAGGGTGTCGCTCCTAGCCGGGCTGATCATGAAGTACCCCGGGCTGGCATTGCCCGTTTGCGTGATCTTGTAGGTCTTTGATGCTGGCTGAGACAACAGGGGTACGAACGCCCCGATGAGAACAGCAAACAGAACGAATACTTGGCGAGATGACGATATTTGCTTCATGTTTAGAGTCAAAAAGGTACCTGCCTCTCTTGCTCGGATAGTTGTTCTTTTCGCAACTGTTACTGTCCTGTTTGGCAGCATGTCCGCGCAAAATACAGCAACACACGCACTGCGAGTGAATCGGTATGGCGAGCGTTTATTCACTGGATTGCGTGCAATCGTCCGTTGTGACAGTTCGATGTTGCTCACTACAGTGGACGACATCCTGATAACTGCCGACAACGGTGGTCACTGGAAGGAACTAACAGCCCCATTGCCACATAAGGCTGTCGTTGACGTGTTGCCCGTGGATGACACCGTTTACGTGCTTACGTCGAATGGAGCCGTGCACAGGACTACCGACGTGGGATTAACATGGAATCAGTCAAAACGTTACAAATCAGGCCAGACCAATCGGCTCTTTCAAGACACGTTCGGGGTTGGAGCATTTGAGGCGCAAACACCCAACAAGGTCGACAGCACGACCAATGCGCACTTTTCAGTTCGGGACTCTACGCTTAGTGTCCAATTGGACAACGGGTTGCGCATCTCGATAACAAGCAATGCTATTCGCGATGTGACGTGCATGGCAGCAACTGACAGTGTCGTCTATGTTGGCCGCGCGCGCCTGCCGGTTCTTGCTGTACGACTCACCGACCATACGATCTCCGAACTTGGCATGGGCCACTTGAATCAGGAGCACATTGCGGTGCTTCGGATTCACAATAACTACCTCTATGCCGGTGTGATGCTTGGACTAGGGGGCCTGCATCGCAGACCTCTCACCGGGAATTATTGGGAATACGTCAATATTGACCGCAACACGGAAACGGTTGAGGTACAGTGCATCGTTTCTGGCACAAAGGGCCTATACGCGGGGTTTCGCGATCACGGTGTTGCGTGGCTACCTGATGGTGGGCATGTTGCCTATCCGATTCACGAAGGTCTTGCGGGTGCGTTGATTCAAACTGCCGACGCCTATCGCGGAGGATACATCATTACCGCGCGGCTGCGTGGATTGATTCATGTGAAACGCTGTGGCCTTGACGTTGAGCGATTCAGTTCCAGTCTGCCATACAGTGGAGAGTACGTCACAGGAGTCTCAGATAGTGCGGTGATCGTGGGTTTGTATCACGGCCTTGTGATCAGAAGCAAGGATGACGGCAAGCATTGGGATACACTCAGTGTGCGCTTTGGAGAGTCTGCCATTAACCGGATACGATCGTATGGCAACACGGTGTTCATTTGCACAAACGACGGCACTTGGTCCTCACCTGACAATGGGGATACCTGGTCACGGGCATTCAGTCAACTACCAGAGCAAACGGTACAGGACGTGCATAAGTCGCCCAACGGGTGGATCGTGCGGACAAACCAGGGGGCATTCGTGTGCGACTCCACAGGATCATACACCAAGTTTGCACCAGAGGGCAACCTTCCTCGCGCCCCTCACATCATTGATGTTCAGGTCAATGGTACTATGATCTATGCTACAGGTTTTCCCGGCATCTTCACGAGCTCCGATGGGGGCAAGACCTGGAAGATCTTCACGGTAGCAGACAATTCTATCGTGCAGACTATCACGGTGATCAACGATCTCGTATTCTTTGCAGGGGTGCGTGGAGATGTCTTTTACGTCAACATTCGGGATCTTGACTAGATGAGCTAAAATCCGGCAAGAAGAGGAACTAGATCCCGAGTTCGGCATAGAGAGCGCTGACCACTTTCGGTGCATCATACTGCCAGATGAGCTCCTGCGCGTGCGCCGAGACGTGACAATAGTGATCGACATCGTCGAGCAGCCGGCGCGAACGTCGAACTGCATCAACGACGTCGAACGGAGTTGCGACGGTGGTATCGGGGAAAAGTACGTCCCCATGACCGGTGGATTGCGTGGTAATGATCGGAACACCAAGAGCAGCAGCATCGAGCACGTAACGAGCCCACGTGTATCGCTCATCCATGTTGATCCACAACATATTCCTACCCATGGCGGCATAGTATTCGGCCATTCGTGATTCAGGCCGTGCCGTTAGGTCCATATCGCGATACATCGAACGCGCAATGGTTGCCGGTGCTGATTTGTCGAATATGGTGCCATATCGTTTCCAGTTCCGATGGAGCTCCGAAAGTCGCCGGTGCATGCGCACATGATAACCGTCCACGGGGATACCAAGCTGCCGCGCCACGATGGCATCATTCCAGCGCTTCATGAGAAATGCACAGATATAGACGCGGCAAAGTCGCTCGGCTATGGGTGTTGCTTGTGATCGAACACCCTCAACCGGATACGGAATGCCGATGTATCGCACCGGCGTTGTAGTAAGACCCTGTATGGCATCGGTTGCATGCCGGTTTATGCAGTTCACCAGATCGCTGGCGTCAAAGGCGCGCCGGACAAGATCATGCGGACGCATGTAGTCGCGCATGTCGCCCTCGAGCAGAGATACCCAAAGCACCCCGCTGCGACGCTGCTCAGCAAGACGGATGTATCGCATTGCCTCTTTTGGCTTAAAAAGACCGTTCGTATTACAGATCACAACATCGGCACGATTGACGTCATCAAGAGTCACCGAAGCATGATCAACATGCGTGCCCTGCGTGGCATGCACCCACGCCTCGATGCCGTTATCATATCGCGCGTCGTGAAGACGATCCTGCCACGTCCACCGACCACGATTGCCCCCTATCAGAAGAACCTTCGGATGCGTCATGCGGACGTGTGATGACGTGGTTGTAACGTATTCGACATTGAACTCCTATTCTGATTGGAGATCTGGCCCAAATCCAGATCTCTTTTGGCGCGGCAATATAGCATCCGACCAAGCCCGCCTTTCATTGGATTGTGTATCCTCAAACGCCTGCAAACAATCATTCGTGGATTCATCGCAGACTGCGGTAATTTCCGACAACTCCCCTATGCCTACCATCACGCCCCTCCCTCGATCCGTGAGGGCGCAGATGCTCGAACGCCGACGTCTGCGCGCCTGGGAACTGCACAACAGCGGTTGGCGGTCTGTTGATATCGCCGCGGCACTGGATGTTTCGGCAGCAGCCGTGAGTCAGTGGATAAAATCGGCAAAGCTGAAAGGGGCGGAAGGTCTGCAGGCACGTCCAAAGACTGGGGCACCGAGATCACTGACAGACCGACACCTGCTTATGCTGCGCGCGCTCATGAGCAGCTCTCCGAGGGACCATCGCATCGACAGCGACGTGTGGACACGTCAGCTGCTGGCCGAGATGATCGAGCGACTCTTTGGGCCCCGCTTCTCTTTGCAACATGTCGGACGTCTGATGCGCCGCATTGAATCCGAAACCCATCCTGTGCCGAAGGTTGTGCATCTTGAACTTCGAGACCTCCTGAAGGGGGCTGACATCTCCCGTATCCGCTCACAGATCCGACTACGCCATGGCCGCCATTGAAGCCGACATTGCCCGCATCATCACAATGCTCACCGAGGTGACGAATTCGCTCGCCGAAACACGTCGGGCCGCAACGACTAATGAGCAGAAGCTGATTCAGTCGCAGACTATCCTGTCGGAGAATCAGCGCTTTGTGACCGAAGCGCACTCAACGCTTGTGGAGACGATGACGAAAGTGATCGGCAACCAGCAGACAATCGTTGGAAATCAGAACACAATCGTCGAGAACCAGAACACGATCATCTCCTACCTCAAAATGCTCAGCGGAAACGAGTGAGAACATCATGAACATGCGTCCACTTCGGTACTATCTCCCGTTTGCCATTTGCGTTGTCTCGAGCTTCGTTGCCTATATCACATCTGCAGGTATTCTTGACAAAGTCCTTGCTTGGTGGCCTGCTGCAGTGACGATGGTGTTTGGATCCTTTATTGCAGGTGCCAGTGCTGAAGGGGGCGGGGCTATCGCCTTCCCAGTCTTCACACTGATCCTCAAGATCGCCCCCATCGATGCCCGCTCATTCTCTTTTGCTATTCAGAGCATCGGCATGGTATCGGCCTCGCTGCTCATCCTCGGCCGGGGAATTCCAATCGAAACACGTGCGGTTTTGTGGCCGGCCTTGGGGGGTGTTGCTGGACTTCTCTTCGGGACATGGTTCGTAGTCCCGTTCCTTGAACCCATCCAGACCAAGCTCTTCTTTGTCTCTCTGTGGATGGCCTTTGGAATAGGCCTGTTTCTTGCCAATCGCAACAAGGCACGGATTGTAAGACCAGGACTGGACGATGTGCTGTCTCGCAATGACATCTTGACACTCCTTGGCGCTGGAATGGTTGGTGGTGTGGTGACGGCAATCTTTGGCAATGGGGTAGATCTTGTAACATTCTGCGTGCTTACCCTTTGGTATGGTATCGACGAAAAGGTTGCAACTCCAACGTCGGTTGTCCTGATGAGCATCCTCACCGTCTGCGGTTTTGCATTGCATGCGCTCGTGGTGCGCGATGTGTCCGAGAATGTGTATCACGCCTGGCTGGCAGCTGCCCCGGTGGTATTGATTTTCGCGCCCCTTGGGGCCTTCGTGATCTCGAAATGGAATCGCATGGCGATTGCCAATCTGCTGGTGACAATCATCGTGCTACAGCTTATTGGTGCGCTCTGGGTTCTGAAGCCGACGCTTGAGCACCTCGTGTTGAGTGCTGTGGTCGTAGTTATTGGTTCGCTCGCCATGCGCCTGCTTGATCGGACGCAAAAGGCAGGTCAATAGTTCGGTCCGATGGAACAGGTGTTGCGTAGTTTCGGCGCATGAAATCACGCATCCTGCTGGCCGCACCGTTGGTGTTGGTCGTAGCCTACCTGCTAGGACCAAGTCCTTCCCGGCCGACATACTCCACGGCACTCCCTTCGTTGCCAAAAGCGCCGGCCGACCTCGAACGCATGATCGATCAGCACGAAAGATCGCTTCCGCTCAAGCCCGACGTTGAAGCGCGGATCATCTGGGCAGATACAACACGCTCCATCACCGATATCGCCATTGTGTACCTACATGGCTTCTCCGGCACATGGCACGATGGCTCCCCTGCCATCGAAGAGGTTGCCCGACGCACTGGCGCAAACCTCTACCTTGCCCGACTTCATGGTCATGGCCTGAATACTGCAGAGCCCCTTATCGACTATTCACCCGACTCGGTCTATGCCGACGCGGTGCGGGCCCTTGCGGTGGGCAAACGACTCGGACGCAAGGTGGTAATCGTGGGCACCTCCACCGGGTGTACGCTCGGCCTGTTGCTTGCCTCCCGCTTCCCAAGCGACGTGCACTCGGTCGTCAACTGGTCACCCAACATCCGCCTGCGTCACCCCCTGAGCTTCCTCGCCAACAACCCGTGGGGTCTGGCCCTCACCCGCCTCGTGGTAGGGGGCGACTACCGCGCCACCAAGATGCAGAACCCCGAGCGCGCCAAGTACTGGTACATGAAGTACCGCATCGAAGGCATTTCTCAGCTGCAGGAACTACTCGAAACCTCCATGACGCAAGAAACATTCGCGGCTATCAAGCAGCCCGTGCTCACCATGTGCTGGTACCGCGATGAAGCCACGCAGGACTCCATCGTCAGCGTTGATGCCATTCGCACGATGCACGACCAACTCGCCTCAACTCGCAAACGCTTCCTCCCCCTCGACGCCGATGCCCACGAGATCGGCTACGCACCGGAATCAAAGGCCGTTGCACGCGTGGTGGAAGAAACGGTGAGGGAGGTACTGAATTACTGAATTACTGGGCATTACCGTCATCCCCGCGAAAGCGGGGATCCAAGTGACAAGTGACGAATGAGGATTTACGCCCTACGCCTAACACACCATGCTGCAGCTCAGCCCACGGCTTCAGCCGTGGGACGCGTGGCCGTCATCCCCGATATGTGCGGGATATGTGCGGGATATGTGCGGGCGAGACCGCGTCTCGCCCCTACCCTACCGAATAAATTTCGGGTGCATGAGGTTCTCAATGCTGAAGATCTCATCAATCTTTTCGTCAGACAGGAGCCCCTTGGCGCGGACGATGTCGATCACCGAGCCACCAGTCTCGAAGGCTTCCTTTGCGATTTGAGCGCTGGCTTCGTAACCAAGGATAGGATTAAGCGCGGTAACGATGCCAACGGAGTTCAGCACCATCGAGCGCGTACGCTCAGCATTGGCAGTGATACCGTCGATGCAGCGCTCGCGCAGGGTTGTGCACGCACGTCCGAGTGTTTCAATGCTCTGGAAAAGGCAATACGCCAGGACTGGCTCCATCACGTTCAGTTGCAGCTGTCCGGCCTCGGCGGCAAAGGTTACCGTAACGTCGTTGCCGATAACGAGGAAGCAGACCTGGTTCACCACTTCCGGGATAACCGGGTTGACCTTACCGGGCATGATGCTCGAGCCCGGCTGTAGAGGCGGGAGGTTGATCTCGTTGAAGCCGCAGCGTGGACCCGATGACAGAAGGCGCAGGTCGTTGCAGATCTTAGAGAGCTTTACAGCCACACGCTTCAGCACGCCGCTCATCTGCACATATGCGCCGTTGTCCCACGTTGCCTCGATGAGATTCTGAGACAGGGTAACGGGAATGCCTGATACCTCGGCAAGGTAGTTAACGGCAAGGGGCGGATAGCCCTCAGGAGCATTGATGCTGGTGCCGATGGCAGTTGCGCCGAGATTCACTTCGGTCACCAGTGCTCGGGCCTCTTCGAGCCTGCGCAGGTCTTCGCCGATGTTCACGGCAAAGGAATCGAACTCCTGACCCAGCGTCATGGGCACGGCATCCTGCAGTTGTGTGCGGCCCATTTTGATGATGTCAGAAAACTCCTGCCCCTTTCGCGCAAAGGAATCGCGCAGAAGTCCAAGGGAGGCGATAAGCTTGCCGATCTCCACGTAGAGACTCAGACGAAATGCCGTCGGATAGGCATCGTTGGTGCTCTGTGAACAGTTCACGTGATTGTTCGGGTGGACGATGTCGTAGGTGCCCTTGGGGTGACCCAGGATCTCCAGCGCAAGGTTGGCAATAACCTCGTTGGCGTTCATGTTCGTGGATGTGCCGGCACCGCCCTGGATAACATCAACGATAAACTGCTCGTGCAGCTCGCCAGCCGCAATGCGGTCGCATGCAGCGCAAATGGCATCAGCAACGTTAGGTTCAATGACTCCGAGGTCGCGATTGGCCAGTGCAGCCGCCTTCTTCACATGCGCAAAGGCCACAATGAACGATGTGGCATGCGAAATCGGAATTCCTGTAATGTGGAAGTTCTCGCTCCCCCGCAGGGTCTGTACACCGTAGTAGGCGTTGTCGGCCAGTTCGCGCTCACCAAGAAAATCGTGTTCGGTCCGCATTGAGGTCATCCTTAGAGTACAAGGTGTTCGGAATAGGCCGGCAAGTAGGCGTTTACATTGTAGAGTTCGCTGAGCTTGTCCTTCAGCGCTGTGCGGGCTTCCTGTTCACCATGCGTCAGGAAGGTAAGGGGCGTGCCATTGGCGGCAACTTTGGCATACCAGCCAACGAGGTCCGTCTGACCGGCATGCGCGCTGAAGCCGCCGAGCGTGTGGATCTTGGCCTTCACAAATCGGCGCTCACCGTGGATCATCACCTCAGACGCACCGTCCACAAGGCGGCGGCCCAGGGAGCCCCGTGCCTGATATCCCGCAATGATGAAGTGCGACCGCTGATCCTCGAGATTGTTCCGCAGATGGTGCATGATGCGTCCGGCAGTACACATACCCGAGCCGGCGATGACGATGAATGGACCCGTTGCTTCGTTGATCTGCTTTGACTCTTGGGCCGTTGTGCACAGCACCAACGAACGCAAATCGTGATCCATCTGACCATGCTCGCTAAGCTTGGTGCTCTCGGCGTCGAACAGATCGCGGTGCATGCGATACACATTCACGGCCTTGATGGCCATGGGACTGTCGAGAAAGATCGGCAGTGACGGGATGCGCTGCTTGCGGATCAGCTCAGCAAGGTGGAACATCATCTGCTGCGCCCGGCCAATGGCGAAGGCCGGAATGAAGACCTTGCCGTTGGCATCGACGGCCTCAATGAGGATCCGCTCAAACTCTTCGAGAGTGTCGTCAAGAGATTTATGATCACGATCGCCGTAAGTCGACTCAAGTACCAGCACATCAGCCTTCGAAGGGGGCTCGGGGTCGCGCAGGTACGGAAAGTTCGGCGGCCCTAAGTCGCCGCTAAAGACAACAATGCGTTCGTTGCCGTTATCCTCTTCAATGCGAAGTTCAACCGTGGCTGAACCCAGCATGTGCCCCGCATCGTGAAAGATGACGCTGCAGTCCTTGGTCACCCGCGTTGGAGCGTTGTACTCCGTCTCTTCCATGAGATCCAGAGTCTGCGTTACGTCGTCGGTGTCATAGAGCGGCTGGTCGTATCGATTGAGCTTGCGTCCGCGCTGCTCGGAGCGCCGACGTCGGCGTTCAAAGTCCGACTCCATAATGTGCGCCGCATCAAGCAGGATGATCTCTGCCAGATCGCGCGCCGCCGGCGTGGTAAAGATCGGACCTCGGTAGCCCTCGCGCACCAACAGCGGCAATCGACCGCAGTGGTCCAGATGAGCGTGTGTGAGCACAACGGCATCGATGTCCATGCGATGGATCCGCCCGGGTATAACGTTGCGAGCGTCGTCATCCTTATCGCCCTGGAACATCCCGAAGTCCACGAGGATCGTGGACGAGCCGGTTTCGACGAGATAGGCCGAGCCGGTGACTTCCCCGGCAGCGCCATACGGAGTAATGGTGATCATCGTGCAAAACTACGATGCGTAACTTTGCGGCATGTCCGCCGCCAAGAACGAAGCCGAAACCGGTGAGCGCAAGGTCGATTATCGGCTTCTGCGCCGACTCATCGCCTTCCTCGCCCCTTACCGACTGTATATCGTCGGTGCCGTTATCCTCACGCTCGCCTCCTCGGCCCTTGGGCCACTACGGCCGTATCTGACGCGTATCGCTGTTGACGAGCACATCGTCAAAGGCGACGTGCCGGGGCTGATGGTGTTCATTGCCATCATCGTGGGTCTGGTCATCCTGCAGGGGGCTACGCAATACGCTCTGTCACTGCTGATGACGTGGGTTGGACAGCGCGTGCTGTTGGATATCCGCAATACACTGTATCGTCACGTCGAGCGAATGGCCCTGCGGTTCTACGACACCACGCCGGTGGGACGAATTGTCACGCGGGTAACGAGTGACGTCGAAGTCCTCAATGAGCTCTTCTCGTCGGGCGTTGTGCTGATGATCTCGGATATCATGGTCATCGCCTGGATCATGACGTTCATGTGGAATACCTCGCCGAAGCTGACGGTGATGACGATCGTGATCCTGCCGTTTCTCCTGATCGCCTCGTTCATCTTCCGCAAGAAGGTGCGCGTAGTCTATGACCTCATCCGACGTCAGGTGGCACGGATGAATTCATTCATGAACGAATACGTCACCGGCATGGGCGTCATCCAACTGTTCCGTCAGGAAGACCGCATGACGCGTCAGTTTGCCGAGATCAATGCCGAGCATCGCGAGCTACAAGACAGATCCATCATGTACTACGCCACATTCTTTCCGGTGGTGGAATTGCTGTCGGCAGTAGCTCTTGCGATCATCGTATGGTACGCTGCCGGACATATCGGCTCGGGCGAAATGACCATCGGTATGCTGATCGCCTTTGCGCAGTTCACGGAAATGTTCTTCCGTCCGGTGCGTGACCTCACAGAGAAGTACAACACCCTTCAGTCAAGCGTGGTGGCCTCGGAGCGCATCTTTAACCTGCTCGATACGAAGCTGACTGTTGATGATAACGCCGATGCAAAGCCGCTTGAAAAGCTTCACAGCGGGATATCCTTCCGCAATGTGAGTTTCTCGTACGACGGTACAACACCTGTTCTTCGCAACGTTAGCTTCGACGTCCGCAAGGGTGAGACGGTTGCCATCGTTGGCGCAACAGGAGCCGGAAAGAGCTCGATCATTAATCTCCTCTGCCGGTTCTATGAGTTTCAAGGGGGCGAGATTCTCATTGACGGACGCAGCATACGGGAGGTGGAGCAGGAGTCGCTACGGCGTCGCATTGCCGTGGTGCTTCAGGACGTGTTTCTCTTCTCGCGCTCGGTGGAGGAGAACATCACGCTGAATCGTCCGGAGATCACCCATGAACATGTCGTTGACGTTGCTGCATCCTTGGGGGCGCATGACTTCATCTCCCGACTTCCCCACGGATATGACACAAACGTCCGCGAACGCGGCGCTGTTCTCAGCGTAGGTCAAAAGCAACTCATTTCCTTCTGCCGTGCCCTGGCAACCGATCCGGACCTGCTCATCCTTGATGAGGCCACATCGAGCATCGACACCGAAACTGAACAGCTCATTGAGCAGTCTATTTCAACGATGCTCAAGGGGCGCACCTCAATCGTCATCGCCCACCGATTGTCCACAATTCAGCGGGCAGATCGGATCATCGTTCTGCATCACGGCGAGGTTGCCGAGCAGGGTACCCACCAGCAGCTCATTGAGGCTGACGGACTCTACGCCAAGCTCCATCGGCTGCAGTTTGGTGTGCAGGCTGTGTAGTTCGACGGAAGGCTTACTCGGTCCACACGCCCATGGCGTAAAACTTGTCCCGACGCTCTCGTACGAGCGTCTCTGTGTCCGTTGCACAAAGGCGATTGAGCTCGTCGGCAAGAACCGTGGTCATGGTCGTGAACATCGTCTCGGGATCTCGGTGCGCACCGCCAACGGGTTCGGATACGATACGGTCGATAATGCCCACCTTGATCAGATCCGTAGCACCAAGGCGCAGGGCCTCGGCCGCCTGCTCTTTGTAATCCCAGCTGCGCCAGAGGATCGACGAGCATGACTCGGGGGCAATCACGCTGTACCAGGCGTTTTCGAGCATAAGTACACGGTTGCCAATGCCGATTCCGAGAGCGCCACCACTGGCCCCCTCGCCGATGACAACGATGACGATCGGTGTCTTCAGCTGCGACATCAGCAAAAGGTTCTTGGCAATGGCTTCGGCCTGTCCGCGTTCTTCAGCCTCAAGACCAGGGTAAGCGCCGGGGGTGTCAAGGAAACAGACAACCGGCAGCGAGAACTTCTCGGCCATCTGCATAAGACGGTAAGCCTTGCGGTATCCCTCGGGATTCGGCATGCCGAAATTTCGATGGACGTTTGTCTTCGTGTCGCGTCCCTTCTGATGACCGATCACCACAACATGGCGTCCCGCAAACGTTGCCAGACCACCAACGATGGCCGGGTCATCCCGGAACGTGCGGTCGCCGTGGAGCTCGACGAAGTCCGTGAAGCAGTGCGTGATGTAATCAAGAGTGTACGGACGGTCTGGGTGACGCGCGATCTGCACACGCTGCCAGCGCGTAAGGTTACGGTAGATCTCGCCACGGAGCAGCTCCACCTGCTGCTCGAGTTCCTCGATCTGCGGCTGAATATCCAGCGTATCTGTAAGCCCCTTCATTTCCTCGATCTTCTTTTCGAGTTCGAAGATGGGCTTCTCAAATTCAAGAGCGGTTGTCGTTGGCACGGTTTCGCCGGAATAGATGTTTCAAAATGATCTCTACGTCGAGCGCAAGGGAATACGCGTCAACATAGTAGTCGTTGAGCTGCTGCGCAGCCGAAGCCGACAGCCCGCTGGGACGAGAAATGTGAACAAGCCCGGTCAGACCCGGCTTACCACTTGTCCGTGGCGTGCCATCCGGCCACAGGCCAACAATGCTCATTCGTCCACGCAGAACCTCCCACCAGGGCCGGAGCCTTCTGCGCAACGCCGGCAAAATTAGAGCCGGTATGGTGAGCGTCAAAACCGCGAATGCCACGGTAAAGTCAGCCATACGCTTGGCCACACGGTTGCGGAATCGAAGAAGGGGCGCAACCGTAACGGTTGGCTCAAGCCCGGCAACATCGTTGATGATGCGAGCGGTGACCACATCGTCGTAGTCCTGGGCAATGTGGAACCTGGCACGGTAGGATGATGATGCCATCATCAGGTTCATCACCCTGTCACGAGGAATTGTGTTGTCAGTAAGGATCACCTCATGCGCACCCGTGGCATCAAGAATGCGTCCCAGGTAGGACGTATCACCAAGAACCGTCAACCCCGCATAGGTGCGATCACTGAACGGCTGCGTAGCAACCACACCCACAACATCCGCATGGCGTCGCTCAGCACTGCTCAGAGCCTCAGCAAGGCGTGCAGTGTGCTCGTTGAGGCCAACGAGGATGATGCGACGAGTTCTCCTTCGCCCCTTGGCATCAAGCCACGAGGTTACGGCGCGCGTAATGGCAAAGAGAACGCCACTCAGTCCCATGGTCATAAGCAGCACACCTCGACTGAATCCGAAGTCTTTGAAGAAATACGTCAGCGATGAGAGCACAAAGAACGTTGCGAGCAGCCCCACAGCACTGCGACGAATCGTCGGACGATACTCGACATATTCCCCCACTGCTGCCAGCGAGAGCGTGCTGATGAGCGTGATCATGATCGGCACGATGGGATAGGCATAGTCGGGAAAACCAAACGGACGCTCGAAGCGCACCGTCGTAGCCACCAGCAGAGCCCCGTTCACGCAGAGCATGTCCACGATCCACGTCAGAAGCTCTATGCGGCGCCGTGCAAGGCGCGCAAGAACAGACCGCATGCTGATGCCAAGTCGGAGAAATCCCAGGAACACGCGCGATCCACCGAAGTGCTTGCGGGCGAAGATTTCCATGGCCTCGTAGAACACCCGCACCTCATTGAGAGACGAACGCTTGGTGCTCTCGCCCTTGTAATGAATGATGCTTGTCTCGTGCACGTAATGCACGTCGAACCCTGCCTGCTTGACGCGGTAACAGAGGTCGATGTCTTCTCCGTACATGAAGAACTGCGGATCAAATCCGCCGAGCGTTCGCATCAGATTCGTGCGCCCCATCATGAAGGCACCGATAAGCGCATCCACGGGATACGTCTCATCGATCGATCGATACATCAGGTTGTAACCCGAAAACAGCTTCACCGAGGGAAACATTGCCTGCAGTCCAAAGAGCTTGCAGAACGATGCCCACGGAGTAGGAAGCCCCCTTCGACAGGCCACCTGAAATGATCCGTCGGGATTGAGAACCTTGCAGCCGGCCATGCCGACACGTGGGTTCGCATCGAGGTAGTGAACCATCGTCGAGAGTGACTCGGGTCCGATGATCGTATCAGGATTCAGAAACAGAACATATCGTCCACGCGCTACCTCGAGACCAACATTGTTGGCCCTACCAAATCCAATGTTCTCCGTCAGAGCATGCCATTGAACATGCGGGAACTCCCCTCGCAGGTCGCTAACGCTTCCATCGGAGGAGTTGTTGTCAACAACAATGATCTCGGCGGCAAGGGGCTTGCAGGCCTCGTCAAGCGAGCGCAGGCATTGCAGCAGGTAGTCCTTGACGTTGTAATTGACGATGATGACGCTGAGGTCGATCACATTCGCGCTCGATGTCAGCCCATCACTCATGTCTTAGCGCTTCCCGAAGGAAAAGATCGTACCGAGCTTGAGCTTCCATACCAGGAATGCCGCTTCGTACACAATGTTCTTGCTCATCTTCGACACGCCGCTCACGCGATCGGTAAAGATGATAGGGATCTCATTGATGCGCGCGCCACCTCGCCAGGCCTTGTAATTCATCTCGATCTGGAAGGCATATCCATTGGATCTGATCTTCGTCAGATCGATCCCGCGAAGCACCTTCGCACGGAAGCACTTAAAGCCCCCTGTCGCATCGGCGATCGGCATGCCGGTGATGATCCGTGTGTAGAGATTGGCGAACCAGCTCAATAGCAGTCGGCTCATTGGCCAATTGATCACGTTCACGCCTTGGATGTACCGAGAGCCAATGACAAGGTCGCAGTCTGCCACCGCATCAAGGAGTCGACGTGTGTCTTTGGGGTCATGCGAGAAATCCGCATCCATTTCCATAATGAGCTCAAACCCATGCTCAAGGGCGTAGGCAAACCCTGCACAGTAGGCAGTGCCGAGCCCCATCTTTCCGGCCCGCTCAATGATGTGGATGCGCTCGTCGGAGGTCATTCGATCGCGCACAAGACGCGCCGTGCCATCCGGGGAACCATCGTCGATAACAAGGATATGCGACTCCGGGATAACGCCATGCAGGGCGTCGATCATGCGGATGATGTTATCGCTTTCGTTGTATGTCGGTATGCAGACTATGGTCTTCACGCCTTGCCGTGTCCTTTCAGCATCACGAACACGGTGCGCACCATGATCTCCAGATCAAGCTTGAACGACATGTTCTCGATGTAAAAAAAGTCGTATCGCAAACGCTGCTGAATTTCTTCGAGTGATTCGGGGTTCGACTTGGCCTTCACCTGCCACCAGCCCGTTACCCCCGGACGTACTTTGTGGCGACGTCGATAATACGGAAGCATGGCCGTAAACTTTTCAACGTAAAACGGCTGCTCCGGACGTGGTCCCACGAGCGACATCTCGCCCTTGAGCACGTTCCAGAGTTGCGGGATCTCGTCAAGGTGCGTCTTACGGATGAACTTGCCGAATGGCGTCACCCGCGGGTCGTTCTTGTCGGTCCAGGTTGGACCACGCTTGTCGTCAACCGTCATGGAGCGGAACTTTGCCATACGGAACACCCGACCATTGCGCCCCACACGGTCCTGAACAAAGAACATGGGCCCGCGCGACGTGAGTTTTACGCCGATACCAACAAGAAGCCAGATCGGCGCGCCAATACCGAGACCCAATACACTGACGATGATGTCCGTTGCTCTTTTGGCGAACTCCTCCCACGGCTGCATCAGCTGCGGACTAATGTCGATAAGGGGCGAACCATAGATCTGGTGTGTGCGGGCCTGTCCCGAAACGATCTCGTAGAGATCCGGCACGATCTTGATCATGCAGCCACGATAAGCCGCCTCGGCAGAGATGTTCAACAGACGGTCGTGATGCGCCCCATCGGTGGAAACCAGCACCTCCCTGATCTTACCACCCTGGATAGCATCGGCCAACGAGGCTTCACCGCCAATAACGGGAATGGAATCGATGACCGTCACTGGTCGGTCGGTGTCGAGAAGAATGATACCAAGAACGTCATAACCCCATGCCGGCTCGTTCTTCAGATCGTCAAGAAGATCCTCAACATGCGAACGCGTCCCAACAACGAGTGTTGGTATGCGGATAACCCGCGCTTCGCGCAGCCGACCCTGCACCTGGCGAGCAACAAGACGTCCGATCGTGATGAGTCCGAACAGCACTGCCCAATAGACAACAAAGACCGGTCGAACGCTGAGATTGGACGTGGTGGTGATCGCCAGAAAGATGATCGCCGAGCCAATAAATGTCTGGCGAAACACCGCCGAGATCTCGTCAAGGGGCGAGCGGATGTAAAAATCCCGGTAGAGCCCACCCATCCAAAACACGAGCGTCCAGAACAGGCACGAGATGAAGGCAACAAGAACGTGATCGAGGATCGGGAACGACCGGACGTCAACCAGTGACCAGGTACGGACGACTTGATACAGTGCGAAGCTCAGCGTCAGACCCAGCAGATCAGCCGCGATCTGCATATTCTGCGGACGAAGCAGCACATGGAGCATGCGGCCGTTCGAAGGGGCGATATGGGACTGCACGTCATGCGTCATTGTCATCGTGCTCCCACAAGTCCATGCCTAAGCCGACGCAGATCGTCGCGACCTAGAACGCCAAGGAGTGCTGCAAAGGTTAGCACGGCAAGTACGGCAAGTACCATACGACCTACAAGACCAGCGATACCCTGAAAGGTTGAAAGAACGGCAACACCATCAGCATCGATCAACCACAAAGAGACACCGGCGCATAGACCGACCAGTACCATTAGGCGAAGCACAAGCGTCACAGACATACGCTTGCCAAGCGTTGCATGAAGCAGCCAGAGACTTACCGCAGCTCCGGCAACTGATGTAATGATCTTGGCAATAACGGCACCAAGTGATTGCATGCTTGGAATCAGAAGCAGTCCGAAGCCAACAGTGCTCAGAACAAGTGCCACAGCTATGCGGACAAGGTTTGCCTGACGCTTGACGGCAACGCTGAGCTCCTGTGCATAGACGAGAATGGCCACGAAAGGGGCTGACCAGACAAACCACACAAACTGATGTACCGAGTCGAGGTAGCGTCCCTTTGTCACCACATCCACAAACAACGGCATTACAACCGTCGCAACAGATGTCACCAGCAGACTGATCACCAGCAGGTGCTTCATCACCCCCATGGCAACGTCCAGCCCCCTTGCCTCATCGGTTGGTAAGAGTCGGGCAACATCCGGCATAGCCGCATAGGACACGGCCATTGGGATGACGGCAAGGAGCGGTCCAAGCGTTGTGTATGCTGCACCGAGAATACCAACGTGCGCGCGCCCGGCAAATGACTCAACGATGAAGGCATCGATCTTGTCGTGTACGGCAATCAGCAGAGTTGCCGAAACAACGGGCAACGCCTCGCGGACGATCGACGTCATCTCACCGCGCGATGCTGTTGACCATGATGTGGAGCGCCCCCTATCGACGAACAGCAGAATCAGGAAACCCGGAATTGCGCTCAGCACGAAGGCCTGAATCACAACAGTTGGCGTCAAAGCGCTGCGCCACATGCTGATAAGGGCAGCAAAGATCGCGGCATCCAGAACGGCGAGGACCGACGGCAGGCGGAAATCCGACGCTGCCCGAAGACGCGTTTCCAGGGTGTAGCGCAGTAGGGCTGCCCGCGAAGCGATGAGCATATACACGCACCAAAGGATCACATCGGTCATGTGCAGCGAACTAGCCAAGCCGGCAACGGCCACGGCAAGCGTGCAGACGGACCACAGACCAAGGCGCACGTAGAATGCCGACGAGAGGATCTCGGCTGCGCGGGCGGGCTCTTGAGCAACACGTCGGACCACGATGCCATTCATGCCGAAGTCGGCCAAAAGACCCACGATCACTTCCGTTAGTCGCCGCTCAAGAAACAGTGTACCGTTGCTCTCGGGGTCGAGCGATGAGAGAACAAGGCGCTGCGCAACGAACACAAGGACCAAAGACAGGATCTGGGAGCCGAACACCCAGATGCTGGCAGAGATAACGCGCGCGGAGACCGAGCCGGACGGGGCGTCCTGTGGCGTCACCGTTGATGCCCCTTACTTGTTGAAGAACACGTTGATGACGGTGATCGCAAGCACAGCCAAACTGGTGACAATGCTGGCAATAACCGAAAACGTTTGAATCTCGGTACCGATCGGCACATCCGGCGGACGCGGCACATAGACTTCATCGCCGGGCTCAACAATCACGCCATCGTTGTTCTGCACCCACACGCGGGAGCGTCCACGAATGATTCGAGCTCTGTCCTCTTCGGATCCTGTTGCGTACCCACCGGCACGTTCGATGTACCACTCCATCCGTTTGTTCGGGGAGAACGGGACGTATCCCGGACGGTTGACCTGACCATAGACATATACGCGTTCGGGATTGGCCACAAGTACAACCACATCACCGGACATCAGTGGTGGGTCATCGAAGGAGTTTGGATTCTTCAGCGCCGTAGCAACGTCGCACGATACATACGGCAGCTTATACTTCTGGTCGTAATTGTACCGCGTTGTGTCCTCGAGCTTCAGATCGGAATACTGAAAGGAGCGGTTTGCCTCATCGCGGATCTGCGCCAGCGTCGGCAGAAGTTTCTCGGGACGTACAACGTAGGAGAGTCCAAGAGCCGCGCGTGGCGTAACGCCACCCGACTGCTCGATTACCGCGGAAAGTCGCGTCTGCCCCGGCGTGATGATCACCGCACCAGGACGCGAGACCTCACCGTACACCTGCACCACGCCCTGCTGCGTGCGCTCGCCGGCAAGCCCCTTGCGTTCAACAATCACCATGCTTCCGGGCTTTAGCGCAACGTCTCCCCCTTGCACGGACATCGATGCGTCAAGTGACACCGTTTGTGGAGCGGACGCATCGGGATGAACGATCACGATCTTCGACGGGTCAGCGTCAGCCGTGAGTCCGGCACAGCTGGCCAGCAGCACCGAGAGCTTATCACCGGATTTGTAGGCCAGTGCCGTGGACTGAGCAACGGCGCCACTGATGCTGATAAGGGGGCTTGTTGGATCCTCGATGGGAACAATAACCTCGTCACCTTCCCGCAGGTGCGGATCGCTTGATGCATCGCCGGCGCGGGCACGGGCCAGGTCGGCCGTAGATGAACCCTTGCGATGACGGACAATGATATTGCGGCTGGCATACGGACCATAGGCCTGCACGTCCATTCGGGCAACTTCGTTTGACTTTGCAGCGAGTCCGCCACTTCCGGCCGTTCGCGCGATCTCTGCCGATGATCCATCCCGCGTAAGCGTCCACGGATGACGCGTCACGTTTAGAAAAGTGGACACGCGCATCGATGCCGGCACAGTATAGGTGCCCGGATAGGCAACTGATCCGCTGAGCGAAACATAGATCAGGCGTGGACGTCGAAGCGATACGGTCACGTCGAGGTTTGCCGACCGCTGGCGGAAAAGTTCCTGCAGTTTCGTCCGGAACTGCTCAAGCGTCATGTCGGCAACGGACAGCGAGCCCATGCGCTCTACCAGCACCATGTTCTCGGGCGTTACAACGAGAAGCTTCTCGGTGAGATCAAGTCCTGTTGTCTGATACGCAAGCACATCACCCGGTCCGAGCCGGTACTGTGTTGGATCAACCACATCATCCGTGGGAATCTGGTCCGCCGTCAGCACGGCCGACTGCATGGCAGAGGCGCGCCCAGACGACGAGAGCCCGTTCAGATCAAGGGAACTCGACGAGGTCTGTGCATCGGCGCTCGTGAGCAAACCGAAGAGAAGTCCAGCCAGCACAAGCAGGCGGACGCGGCGAAGTGAGGCCATCCGGATCCAAGGATTGTTGAGAAGTCCAAGCGGACGCGGCAAAATTACGAATAGTGTGGCCTACAAGGCCGAAAGAAGCGTGCCAACGCAGGCAACTATTCGCTCCGCTGCATGACCATCCCAAAGGGGCGGAACTGCGCCCTTGGGGTGATCGCCGGCAAGAAATCGCCCCATTGCATCGAGAATTCCCGCCCGTGACGGGTGGACCAGGACATTGGTACCCATCGTTACGGTGATGGGACGCTCGGTGGAGGTCCGCGCCGTGATACAGGGCACTCCAAGCGCCGTTGTTTCTTCCTGGATGCCTCCGGAGTCGGTCAGTACAATACGGGCATGGGTCATCAGGGCCAGAAAGTCGATGTAACCGGCCGGCTCCAGCAAGGTTACCGCGGTTGGTATGGCAAGCCCCATGGCATCGATGTTCTTCCGCGTACGGGGATGAACCGGAAACACTACCGGCATGGAAACGGCAACCTCACCCACCACGCCGATCAGCTCGCGGAGCTGCTCCGGATCATCAACGTTGCTTGGTCGGTGCATGGTCACCAAACAATACGTGCCCTTCTGAAGCCCGATACGTTCGTGGATTTCGCTCTGCTCAGCCCGCTTGCGAGCAAAGTGCAGCGAGTCGATCATCGTATTGCCAACCATGTGCACCCGCGACGGGTCCACGCCCTCGCGCGTCAGGTGATCAAGTCCGCTCTGCTCGGTCACAAAGAGATCATCAACGATCGCATCGGTGGCAAGGCGGTTGATCTCTTCCGGCATTGTGCGATCGAACGAACGCAGACCGGCCTCTACGTGTGCCGTTCGAATGCCCAACTTCACACTGACCATTGCGCTGGCGATCGTGCTGTTTACATCGCCAACAACGATCACGTAGTCTGGCTGTACCTCTTGGCAGACCTTCTCAAAACCAAGCATCACCTTGGCGGTCTGTTCCGTGTGTGTGCCACCGCCTACCCCAAGAAAGAAGGTGGGATGGGGCATTTCGAGATCCCGAAAGAAGGCATCCGACATCGCCGCATCGTAGTGCTGCCCCGTGTGAACGATTTGATGATCCCAGCGCTGCGGGGCAGACGCAAAGGCACGGTGGATCGGCGCAACTTTCATGAAGTTGGGTCGCGCTCCGACAACACTGATGATGCGCTTCACTTACCGGCTCCAAGCAAGACGATGTTCTTTCGCAGACCACGCACATTCTTCGTGGCGTTGCGAGTATCGATAACAACCTTGGCGTGCTGACAGATCATGTCAACATCAAACGATGAGTGATCGGTGGTGATCACCACAACGTCATGCCTCTTGATGAATGCCGGCGTCAGGTTCTTGCGCGACGTAAGCGTACGGTCATGCACCTGCACACTCGGGATGTATGGATCGAAGAAGGAAATATTCTCGATTCCATCCTCAAGCAGCAACTCAGCAACTTTTAGCGCCGGTGAGTGGCGCAGATCGTCAACGTCCTTCTTGAAGGCCATACCGAGGAGCAGAACCTTGGCGCTTTTGAGAGTTACCGGCTGCCGGGCGATCTCCCGCTCGATCATCGAGCGCACATAGAACGGCATCGACTCGTTGACCTCTGCGGCAAGGGTAATAAAGTTCGTGACAAAGTCCACTTCCCGTGCAGCCCATGACAAATAGTATGGGTCAATCAGAATGCAGTGTCCTCCAATGCCCGGACCGGGAAAGAACGGCATGAACCCAAAAGGCTTCGTCTTTGCCGCCTCTACTACTTCCCAGATGTTCACCCCGATGCGATCACACAACTGGGCAAGCTCGTTCACCAGAGCAATGTTGACGCTGCGGAAGATGTTCTCGAGGAGTTTCTCCATCTCAGCCACTGCGGGCGTACTAACGGGTACAACGTCGGTAATGATGTGACGGTTAATGGCGATCGCTAGATCCGTACACGCCGATGTAACGCCCCCTACCACAACGGGTGTGTTTTTGGTTGTCCAAACGGTGTTGCCCGGATCGATACGCTCCGGAGAAAATGCCAGGAAGTACTCTGTTCCGCATTCCAAGCCCGCTTTGTCCAGAATCGGCTTGACGTATTTCTCCGTTGTACCCGGAAACGTGGTGCTCTTCAGGATCACCAGTTGCCCCTTGCGAAGGTGCTTGGCAATACCTTCCGTAGCATGCACGATGTGCGAAATATCGGGGTCCTTGTTTGGCGTGAAGGGCGTCGGAACGCAGACGTAGATCACATCGCAGTCTCCACACACGGAGAAGTCCGTTGTTGCCGTAAGCGTTTTTTGCTTTTTGACAACGTGATGGATCTCGTCGTCCTTGAGGTCCTGGATGTAGTTCTTCCCTGCCGATAGACTCTTGACCTTCTCGGTGCTGACGTCGATCCCGATGGTACGCACACCCGACTTGGCGAATTCCAAGGCAAGGGGCAGACCAACGTACCCAAGTCCAACGACGCCAACCGTCACCGAACCGTCAAGAATCTTCGACATCAACTGCTGTTCAGAACGACTGCCCGTCGTTCGTGGACGTCCAACGCGGCGAATGGCCATTGCCTACCTCTTTAGAGTGAAGTGCCGTAATGCTTTGCGTAATACTCCATGTACGCTCCGGAGCGCACGTTTTCGCACCATGCTGAGTTGCTGCGATACCAATCGATAGTTGCCGCAAGCCCTTCCTCAACGGAGTGAAGAGGATGCCAGCCAAGTTCGGATGACGACTTATGCGGATTGATGGCATAACGCCGGTCATGTCCCGGACGATCGGTGACGTACCGGATAAGAGACGTGTCTGCTCCGGTTCGCTCAAGGATAGCCATCACGATATCGATGTTGTATCGTTCACCGTAGCCACCAAAGTTGTACACCTCTCCGGCCCGGCCATGCTCAAGCGCCAACATGATACCGCGGCAGTGATCTTCTACGTGTAGCCAGTCACGCACCTGCTTCCCATCGCCGTACACGGGAAGGGGCTTGCCCTCCAACGCATTGAGCGTCATAAGCGGGATGAGCTTTTCGGGGAACTGGTACGGACCGTAGTTGTTGGAGCACCGCGTTATCACGCAATCCATGCCATGGGTGTGCACAAACGCCCGCACCAGCATGTCACTTCCTGCCTTCGACGCCGAATACGGCGAGTTGGGCTGCAGAGGCGTGTCCTCCGTGAACGCGGGGTCCTCGGGTCCGAGCGTTCCATAGACCTCGTCCGTTGAGACATGAACAAACCGCTTCACGCCGGCAGCACGGGCTGCCTCGAGAAGACGCAATGTGCCGGTGATGTTTGTTTCGACGAAGGGGGCTGCCGAGGCAATCGACCGATCCACATGCGATTCGGCCGCCAGGTGCAGGACGGAATCGACCGACTCCGTTGCGAAGAGATTCGCCAGGCACTCAACGTCGGTGATGGATCCGTGAACAAACTTCACCGCAGAGCCGGTAATGACTCCTTCGAGATTCTCAAGATTGCCGGCGTAGGTAAGTGCATCCAGGATGACCACACGGTACTGACCTTGCTGAGCAAGCATGCGCACAAGGTTACTGCCGATAAAGCCGGCACCACCCGTTACGAGAAGTGTTTGCATGGAATACTGATTTTCTCCGTTGTTGGTCAAAATTCGAAAGCTCGGTGAAATGCCCTTGCAATGGGGCTTTCACGCCATTGTTGGCTGGCCAGAATTCGATTTGCGTCAAAACTACACTAATTCTCGGGAACCGCTCGGCCGATCAGACGGAGCACACTGGCTGCGATCGACGGCAAGGTGTCGGAATAGGTGTACACCACGGCACTGGCCACGCCCGGATCAACTCCGTATGGACTTCCGCAGGCAACCAGAATGCTGGGCTTAGCACGGCTGATCAACTCGAGAACGGTCGGCAGGCGTTGGGAATCACCGAGTTCTCCACGATACGCAACGGCCTTGCCGAACACACCGAACAGCACCAGCTCTGCATCGGTGATACCGTCGGCAAGCGACGCACATTCGTCATCGGTGATGGACATATCAACGTATCCGAAGTCGACGTTTACCTCCGCCCCCTGAGCAATAGCGTTAAACCAGGTGGTTGCCGATTCAACCGAATGGTCATCAACGATGGCAAATGCCGCAATGTGTCTGGCAGCAGTGATCGGCAGAAGCGAAGCATCGCCCACAACGTGGATTGCTGCATCGGCTGCCCGCAACGCAACCAGGGCGTGCGCATTCTGGTCGATAGTTTCCGTAGGGCGCGGACGTTCCTTGGGCGCACTTGTCGTGCGCACACCGACAAAGGCGCGGGCAGCATCCCAGCGTGCCTCGCTCTCCCGCAATCGCTCATCCGAGATCTCACCCGAGCCGATCGCCACAGCCAGCGCATCGATCGCTTCGTCCGGATTTTCTGGCATCAGCACAACATCCACACCGGCATGCACGGCCATCACGGCGGACTGGGCACTGGTGTAGCGCGAAGTTATAGCGCCCATATCCAGCGCGTCGGTGGTGATGAGTCCCTCAAAGCCCCATTGCTTGCGCACCAAATCCGTGACAACGGCCACGGACAGCGATGCCGGATTGTTGGCATCAAGAAACGGCACGCGGATATGCCCCATCATCAGCGTGCGAACCCCCTGACTGATGCAGTGTCGGAAGGGGGCAAACTCCCGGGCGTTGGCAGTAGCCGGATCAAGGTCGATAGTTGGTAGATCCCGATGAGAGTCAACATGCGTGTCGCCATGGCCCGGCACGTGCTTCACGCAGGCAAGCACGTCACGCGACTGTGTGCCGCGCACGTATGCGGCTGCATGCTCTGCAACAAGCTCGGCGGTTTCGCCGAAGCTGCGCGTGTTGACGATCGGATTCCGGGGGTTGGAATTGATATCGGCAACCGGAGCCCAGTTCCAGTGCACGCCAATGGCACGAGCTTCTTCGGCAATCAGCAAGGCAACATGCTCGGTTGTCGATGGTAAGCCCCTTCCCAGCGCCATAGCGCGCGGAAAGGCAATGCCGCCGTCGAGGCGCATCGGTAGGCCGTGCTCATAGTCCGCAGCAATGATCAGCCGACGTCCTGCCCGACGCTGCAGATCCTCGATCATCGACGCAGTTTCATCGAGTCCACCAAGGAACACCCCCACGCCCCCTACTCCACGGTCGAGAAGGCGCTCGATGTTCTGTCGGTATGACGGATCTGACCAGTGCGCTGCATCGGCACGGATCATCACAAGCTGCGCGGCTCTGCGTTCCGGACTGGCCATAGGTATCGCTGTTCTGTCAGGGGGCCGGCGTTACGCAGCGAACACCACTCCATCGCCCTCAAAGGCGCGGATGAGCGACCGATACGAATCGGGAATCCGCTCCGGACGCTGTGTTGCAGGATTCAGGTGCACAAGAACGCTGCTGGCAACGGCAAGCACGGTGCCGTTCTCGTGACGGATGACATGTTCGAATCCAAAGGAGGAATTCTTCACGAACGGAATGCGCGTGTACACCGTATAGGGATCGTCGAACAGGGCCGCCTGATGGTATTCGATCGACGTCTTGAGCACCACAAAGCGGTGCTTGGTCACAAACGAATCACGATCGATCGGCACACCGATATCACGGAAGTACTCAATGCGGGCCGCTTCCAGCCAGTAAAGGTACACGGCATTGTGCACGATGCTCTGACGGTCCACAT
>VEQR01000092.1 GCA_018883125.1 Candidatus Kapaibacterium sp. | reverse complement strand
CACCGACCCCGACCGCAAAGACATCATTGCGTTTCTGATGACGCTGGAATCGAGGGACAAGTGACGAGGGACGAGTGACGAGTGACGAGCCATCGATTTACTAGCCCCGGACCTTGGCCCGGGGAAAGAGGGACAAGGGACGAGGGATGCACAACCTCTAACACGCTGTGCTGCATAACTGTCCAGGGCTTTATGGATCCCCAGCTTTCCCAGTGATGACCAAGACAACCCAAAACCCAAAACCCAAAACCCAAAACCTAAAACCCAAAACCTAAAACCCATCCTCCCTATCTTGCCCCCTTCCCCATCAATATCCGCTACCGTTGTTTATGAGTACAAATTCGACCAGCGATACCGAGCGCACCGAACTGCACAAAACCATCTGGCGCATTGCCAATGACCTGCGCGGAAGCGTTGATGGGTGGGACTTCAAGACGTATGTGCTGGGGATGCTGTTCTACCGGTTTATCTCGGAGAATCTGACGCGGTATATCAACGAGCAGCAGCGCGCAACAGGTGATGCGGACTTCGACTATGTGTCGTTCCATGATGCCGACGCCGAGCTTGGACGCGAAGCCACGGTGAACGAGAAAGGCTTCTACATCCTGCCGTCGCAGCTGTTTGCGAATGTGCGGAAACACGCGCGTAACGACGATAATCTGAACGAGACGCTCAGCAGGGTGTTCGCCGCCATCGAAGGCTCGGCAAACGGGCAGGATAGCGAGGATGATTTCAAGGGGCTGTTCGATGACCTTGATGTAAACAGCAGCAAGCTTGGTCCAACGGTTGCCAAACGCAACGAGAAGCTGGTGAAGCTGCTCGAGGCCATCGGCGACTTGCCATTGTCGGGGGCCGGCGGAAACTTTACCGAGAATGCGAACGATCTCTTCGGTGATGCATACGAATACCTGATGCAGATGTATGCCTCAACAGCCGGCAAGTCGGGTGGTGAGTTCTTTACACCGCAGGAAGTATCCGAGCTGCTGGCTCGCATTGCAGTGGTAGGCAAGAAGGAAGTCAACAAGGTATACGATCCTGCCTGCGGCTCCGGATCGCTGCTACTGAAGTTTGCTAAGGTGCTCGGACGCGACAACGTGCGTCAGGGGTTCTATGGTCAGGAAGTGAACCTGACAACCTTCAATCTCTGCCGCATCAACATGTTCCTGCACGATGTGAACTTCGAGAAGTTCAACATCGCGCACGGCGATACGCTTACCGATCCGGCCCATTGGGACGAAGAGCCCTTCGAGGCCATCGTGTCGAATCCGCCGTATTCCATCAAGTGGGATGGCGACGCCAACCCGCTGCTGATCAACGATCCGCGCTTTGCACCGGCCGGCGTGCTGGCACCAAAGAGCAAGGCCGACCTTGCCTTTACCATGCACATCCTGTCCTGGCTGGCCGTGAACGGCACCGCCGCCATCGTCGAATTCCCGGGCGTGCTGTACCGAAGCGGTGCCGAACAGAAGATCCGCCAGTACTTGGTGGACAACAACTATGTGGATGCAGTGATCCAACTGCCCCCTGATCTGTTCTTCGGCACCACGATTGCCACGTGCATCATCGTGCTGAAGAAGTCCAAGCGCGACAACGCGACGCTCTTCATCGACGCAAGCAATGAGTTCTCCCGCGTTGGTAATAAGAACAAGATGCTGCCCCAACACCAGCAGCGCATTCTTGACGCATTCACGGCCCGCGAGAACGTTGACCACTTTGCCGCACTCGTCGATAACAGCGTCATCGCCGAGAACGCGTACAACATCGCCGTCTCGTCCTACGTGGCCCAGGAAGACACACGCGTAGCCGTGGACATCACCGCCCTCAACGCCGAGATCGCCCGCATCGTGCAGCGCCAACACGAGCTCCGCACCGCCATCGATGCCATTGTGGCCGATCTGGAAGGGGGCAATGCATGAACCGCGTCGAACAACTCATTGCCGAGCTGTGTCCGAAGGGAGTGGAGTATAGGAAGTTTAGTGATGTCGCTACATATGTACGTGGCGTTACCTACGCGAAGTCAGACGAACAGTCAGACGGACCAACACGCGTGTTGCGATCAAACAACATCTCGTTGTATACTAACACTCTCAATCTAGAGGACCTTAAACGAGTCTCGAGTCAAGTGAAAGTCCGTAATGATCAGTGGCTAAGGTCGGGTGACATATTAATGAGTGCAGCTAGCGGCTCGAAGGCACACGTGGGCAAGGTGGCTTTTATCGTAAGCGACATGGACTATTGTTTCGGTGGTTTCATGGCGGTGATACGAGTCAAATCAGGCGTTGATAGCAGGTTCCTTTTCCACTATCTCATTGGCAATACGTTTGAGAAGTACCTTGAATCAGCTCTTTCAACGACTACAATCAACAATCTCAACTCTGGTGTCATTGGACCCTTCCCCATCCCCATCCCCCCACTCGAAATCCAGCGGGAGATCGTGAAGATCCTGGACACCTTTACAGAGCTGGAAGCAGAGCTGGAAGCAGAGCTGGAAGCAGAGCTGGAAGCACGGAAGACGCAGTACACGTATTACCGCGATACACTGCTCAACTTCGACGGACGCGATGATGTGCGCTGGGCAACGTTGGGGGAGGTGGGGGAGAATCTTGATTCGATGAGACGGCCTGTGACTAAGACTTCACGTGATAGTGGCACTTATCCGTATTACGGAGCTTCCGGGATAGTCGATTATGTAAGTGACTATCTTTTTGATGGTGACTTCCTACTCGTTTCGGAAGACGGTGCGAACTTGTTAGCTCGTTCCTCCCCAATAGCCTTCTCAGTTACTGGTAAGTTCTGGGTAAACAATCATGCACACATTGTCAAAGTTGGCACATACTCACAACGTCGGTTCCTTGAGTTTTATATCAACTCGATTGATGTTTCGACTTTCGTTAGCGGTGGAGCTCAGCCAAAGCTCAATAAGGCAAACCTCAATCGAATCCCCATCCCCATCCCGCCCCTTGCCGAGCAGGAGCGCATTGTCGAGATCCTGGACAAGTTTGATGCGTTGGTGAACGACCTATCGAGCGGATTGCCGGCAGAGATTGCGGCGCGGCGCAAGCAGTACGAGCATTATCGGAACCGACTGCTGACGTTTGAGGAGAAGCACTGACTAGTTCACAGCCGGAAGCCAAATCACTATTTTGCGGAATGAAGACAACGGGATACATAGAGATCCGAATAAGTGGTTTTAAGGGTAATCTTGAACTTACCCCTGAGAATTACGACGTCAAAGAACTAGGCATACTGCTAAAAGACGCCGAAGATCTTCTCTTCCCGAGTGAATCGAGGGGCGATAGGCCGATCGTAAGCTACAATGTGGAGCAGGGGTCCGTTCGTCACCGGTTCACAACGTCGTTGCACTTCATTATCGGATTGAACGCCGTCATTGCAGAGGTTCAAAACAAGCAGAGTATAGACTTCATGCACACTCGTGCAGCGACGGCTGTGGAGAGCATCCAGCGTATCGCCAAGGAACGCGATTATGCGTTCACCATCTCGACATCGTTGGAGCAATCCAGTAGTCTTCGAATTGACGCCGACACGAATTACCACAGAACTGAAACAGAATGGGTGGATGCCGAATTCTACTTCTACGGCACGGTCACCAATGCGGGCGGAAAGGACAAGGCGAACATCCATGTCTCGACGGTTGACCATGGCACTCTCCGAGTGGAAACACCCAAGGCATACTTAGAGCAGTTCACCGAGAATATGCTGTATAGATCATATGGTGTACGGGCGGTTGGAAGACAGAATCTTCAGACGGGGGAAATCGATACGACCTCCCTACGGTTTGTTGAGATGATCGACTATCAGCCGAAGTATGATGAAGCGTATCTGAAGTCATTGCGAGATAAGGCGATGACTGCATGGATCGGCGAGATTGATCCGGAGCAATGGCTGCGTGATGTTCGAGGCGGGTATGGCTCATAAATCCGTACTTCTCGATACCAGCTTCATCATTCGATTGCTGAAGGAGAATGACCCGTTATTCAACAATGCGAACTCGTATTTCAGGTATTTTCTCGATCGTGATGTGAGGATGTTTCTGTCCACGATTTCCATCGCTGAATACTGTGCGGGTGGTCAACTACAAGAGCTTCCGCTACGCAACGTACAGGTACTACCGTTTAATGTCGATCATGGCCAGCGAGCAGGTGTATTGGCTCGGGATGCCTTTCGTGCGAGGAATACAGGCATCCTGCAGGTAGAGTCAAGAGTGATCATTCCCAACGATACCAAGCTTTTTGCCCAGGCAGACAGCGAATCGGCTATTGGCTGTTACGTATCTGCAGATCGTGAAAGTCGGAAGGTCTATGATGCCCTGCGCGGTTTGCGAGTGCTGAACTTTGAGTTCATTGATCTTCACGTTCCGATTTCGGAATCCTTTGGTATGCTCGATCTCTAAAGCTGCTCGCGTGCCGGCACCGAATTGGTTTTACTCAGTGCATTGAGTAAAATAACTCAGTGCATTGAGTAAAATCCGAACGAATACTATCATACAGCGTCACCCATGAGTACATCCCACGCCCCCTATCATTTCGACCCCATTGCCTTGTCCAACGAGAGCACGGTTGTTGCCGAGTACGAACCCGATTTCAAAGGGATTCGCGAGGTCAAATATCAGAGCGAGGCCGAGCTGGAGAAGCTGTTCATCGAGCAGCTTCAGGGTCAGGCATACGAGCAGCTGAAGATCACCACTGAAGCAGACCTCGTGCAGAATCTGCGTCACCGGTTGGAGCAGCTCAACAAGGTGACGTTCTCTGATACCGAGTGGGAGCGATTCTTTACCACATGCGTGGCCGGGGCTAACGACGGCATCATCGAGAAGACCACGCGGGTGCAGGAGGATCATGTACAGATCCTAAAGCGTGATGACGGCACGTTCCGAAACATCATGCTCATCGATAAGCAGAACGTTCACAACAACGTGCTGCAGGTGATCAACCAGTACGAGGCAGAGGGTGTGCGCGCCAACCGGTACGACGTAACCATCCTCGTCAACGGTCTGCCCATGGTCCACGTTGAGCTGAAACGCAGGGGCGTGGATATCCGCGAAGCATTCAACCAGATCGACCGCTACCGACGTGAGAGCTTTTGGTCGGGCAGCGGCCTGTTCGAATACGTCCAGCTCTTCGTGATCAGCAACGGAACGCTCACCAAGTACTACAGCAACACCGTAAGGGACGGACATCTTCACGAAGTGCGCACCGGACGCAGCAAGCGCAAAACCTCCAACAGCTTTGCCTTCACCAGCTGGTGGGCCGATGCCATCAACAACCCCATCACCGAACTGCGCGGATTTACGCGTACGTTCTTTGCCAAACACACGCTGCTGAACATCCTTACGCGCTACTGCGTCTTCGATACCGACCGCAAGCTCCTCGTGCTGCGTCCGTACCAGATCGTTGCCGCCGAACGTGTCCTGCAGCACATCGTTACCGCCACCAATTACAAGCAGCTCGGTACACGCGATGCAGGGGGCTACGTGTGGCATACCACGGGCAGTGGAAAGACGCTCACGAGCTTCAAAGTGGCGCAACTGGCGCGTGCATTGCCGTATGTGCAGAAGGTACTGTTTGTGGTGGATCGTAAAGACCTAGACTATCAGACCATGAAGGAGTACGAGCGCTTCGAGAAAGGGGCGGCAAACTCCAACACTTCAACGGCAGTGCTGCAGAAGCAGCTCGAAGACCCGAACGTTCGCATCATCGTGACCACCATCCAGAAACTGTCGCGCTTTGTAGCCAAGAATAAACGACACCCCATTTACGATCAGCACGTGGTGATCATCTTTGACGAATGTCACCGCAGTCAGTTCGGCGACATGCATGCCGACGTAATGAAGTCGTTCCGACACTACAACCTCTTCGGCTTTACCGGCACACCCATCTTTGTGGACAATGCCACGGGTGGAGGCGATCCGCAGCGTCGCACCACCGAGCAGATCTTTGGAAGGCGCTTGCACACCTACACCATCGTTGATGCCATCAACGACAAGAACGTACTGCCCTTCCGCATCGACTACGTCAACACCATCAAGGTTGCCGACGGCGTGTCGGACAAGCAAGTGTCGGCCATCGACACCGAGAAGGCCCTACTGGCACCCGAGCGGATACGTCAAGTTGTGCAGTACATCCGCGAACACTACGACCAGAAGACCAAGCGTTCATCATCATATAACATGGCAGGGAAACCCCTTGCCGGGTTCAACTCGCTTTTTGCCACGGCCTCGATCGATGCAGCCAAGCGCTACTACGCCGAGTTTGCCGAACAGCAAAAGGAGCTTCCTGCAGCGAAGCGTCTGAAGGTGGGCATCATCTTCAGCTATGCAGCAAATGAAGATCTCGAAACGGGGCTCCCCGGCGAAGAGGAGTTCGAAACGGCCATGCTTGATGCGAGTTCGAGAGACTTTCTCGAGCGGGCGATTGCAGAGTACAACGCAACGTTCGAGACGAACTACTCGACGGCGGCCGACGAGTTTCACAACTACTACAAAGATCTATCACTTCGGCTTAAGAATCGTGATATAGACCTTGTGATCGTGGTGAACATGTTCCTCACCGGTTTTGATGCCACCACGCTCAATACGTTGTGGGTGGATAAGAACCTGCGTGCGCACGGACTCATCCAGGCGTTCTCGCGCACCAACCGCATCCTGAACTCCGTCAAAACCTACGGCAACATCGTCTCGTTCCGCAACCTTGAGCAGGAGACGAATGACGCCCTTGCGCTGTTTGGGAACAAGAATGCTCGCAGCATTGCGCTGCTGAAACCTTACTCCGAGTACTATGCCGAGTATGCAGCACTCATAGAGAAGTTGCAGCATAGCTTCCAACCGGGGGAGACCATCACCGGAGAGGACGACCAAAAGGAATTCGTCAAACTCTTTGGCGACGTGCTGCGCCTGCGCAATATTCTCACATCCTTCGATGACTTCAGTGGCGATACGCTTCTGAGCGATCGCGATGTGCAGGACTATCAGAGCACGTATCTGGATATCCATGCCGACATGCGAGCCAAGGCCAAGGCAGACAAAGAGTCCATCCTCGACGACATTGTTTTCGAGATCGAACTCATCAAGCAGGTCGAAATCAATGTCGACTACATCCTGCTGCTTGTGGAGCAATACCTTGCCAAGCACGGGTCAGGGGGCGAGATGGAGATCAAGGCCACCATCGACCGCGCCATCAGTTCCAGTCCGGCCCTGCGCAACAAGAAGGACCTCATCGAGAACTTCGTCAACACCGTTACCACCACCGACAAGATAGATGAGGCGTGGCAGGTCTTCATCGCCGCGAGCAAGATCCACGAACTTGATCGCATCATCGCCGAGGAACAGCTCAAACCGGAACCCACGCACGACTTCATGTCGAACGCCTTCCGCGGCGGTGGCATTCCAACTTCTGGCACATCAATCACCAAGATCCTACCGCCAGTGTCGCTGTTCTCAAAGGACAACAGCCGCGCCGCTAAAAAGCAATCCGTCATCGACAAACTCACCGCCTTCTTTGAGCGGTATTCGGGGTTGGGGTGAGGCGAGTGAGTCACAACCAATTTTGGAGTTCCTTTTCTTCATGTCTACTTTTGGGACCTAGATGTCAAACGGTAATATTTCTTGATTATCTCGAGGTTGGAAATGGCAAGAACTGCATCCAAATCAACTGCCAAAAGGAAATCTGTTGCCAGCGCAGTAGGTCGACGAGGCCCTGCCTTGGGGGCACCATTGAAGTTCCCCAGTACTAAATGGATGAGCGCAGCTAATCCTTGTGCGTTCATAACAAGAGATAAAGTAGTCGATCTTTACAATCAGGAAAACAAGCCAAAGAGGCCTAGGAATAATCTAACCGGCCCTGTCTCCAGTTGGTTCGAGAATAAAGCAAAGGAGCTTGGATGGGATGTAAAGAAGGCAATCATCTTCAACACGAGCAAGTTTGCTGGTTACGTCATGTCCGTAGCACCAGACGTCAACATAACGCACACAGTCACTAAAAGTGTTACGATAAAACGCAAGTGATTGGGAAGTCCCACTTGCAATGAATCACAGCAATTAGCATGATCCCCGAAGGTTTGTAATACAGTCTGTTCCGATCTCCATGTCAGGGAACGGAATCCATCGCCGCCATTCCCGTTGAAGAGGGGACCCATGGAAATTGGTCTCGCACAACCTCTAACACGCCGTGCTGCATAATTGGCCAGGGCTTCAGCCGTGGGACGCGTGATCGCGAAATCGCATTGCGTTTTGATGGTTCATGGAACCTCATCGCGCATGGTGCATGTCGCTTAACATCACCCCACGGGACTAGGCATTCAACACTAGCACGCTAAGGATTTACTAGCCCCGGGCCTTGGCCCGGGGTTGGAATGATTTGGCAATGCGCATGCACCCGTCATCCCGGCGCGGGCCGGAATCCATGACCTTCGGGCGAGACTGCGTCTCGCCCCTACACCGTCATTCCGTAATTCGGTAACTCCGTAATTCCGTAACTCCGTAATTCCGTAATTACGCCCCATGCTTTCTTCCCGCATTTTCTGGCTGTGTGTTCTCTCGGGCGTGCTGCGTCTTGCTGTGCTGTGGGTAACGCCAATGGGCGAACCGCATGAGTACGAGCAGG
>VEQR01000178.1 GCA_018883125.1 Candidatus Kapaibacterium sp. | reverse complement strand
GTGATCCTGTGCTTATTCCCGCACATCTGTTTAGGGCCGGGTTGCACATAGTCCATGTGAATAAGTACGTACTATCATTTCTGATTATGTAACTTTTTACAGAGTATTTTGGTTATGTCACAGGGGAGAGGCTGGCCACATTAAATGGAGCGTCAACTGTTGCTCCCCCATTGTTACATTTAGGTGTGACTTGGGAGTTCTCTGCGACATTCATGCGTCCTGCACACGCATTTACTGCGGTCTTTGTCGGTCAGTACGGGGCTGGATGGTTTAGCAGCACTATGTTGTAAGTCGTTGACGAACGTCGTGTATCAGTCCAATTTGGGAGTGTAGAACAATGTTCAAGCAGCCAGAGTGCAATGCGTGCGGCTCGCGACTATCGACGTGTCTGATAGAGCTAGCACCACTTCAGGTTCTGGAGGTTTCCCAAGAGAAGCACAGTCAGCTTTATACAAGGAACTCGTACATCTTTGCGGAAGGTCAGTATCCACGCGGGATCTACTGTATTCACAAGGGCCATGTAAAGATCTCGAAGATCGGTCCCGACGGAAGAGAGCACATCATCAACTTTGCCGGGACGGGCGACGTGGTGGGATATAGCTCATTGCTTTCTGCAGAGACCTATTCTGTCAGCTGCGTCGCTGTGCAGGATTCATCGATCTGCTTGATACCCTCGGCGATTTTCTTCCGCAACGTTCGCGAGAATCCGTCAATGGCGTTACAGGTGATGCAACATCTCGCATCTGAGATCCGCCATACTCGCAAGCGAATCGTCGAGCTTACACACAAGTCAATTCGTGAACGTGTTGCCGAGGCTCTCCTTATCATGAAGGAAGCTTTCGGTGTTGACAGCGATGGCATCACCTTGCGTAGCCCTCTAACTCGAGAGGAAATTGCGGGAATCGTTGGTACGGCTCCAGAGAGTGTTATACGAACCCTCTCCGAGTTTCGCGCTGACAAGCTCATTGCTACGAACGGTCGGTCGATTCGGCTGCTGAACATCCGTGGACTAATCAACATTGCGAATATCCAGAATTGACATTGGTATAGAGGTGGCTTTTATCGTACGCGGTAATGACTTTTATCAGTTTTATTCCTGACAACAATCAGGTGAGATCATGATGCTTGTCATAGATTCTCCATACGTACACCCCGAAATTGGCATCACAGTAATGCAGAAGAACAGCGTACGAGTTCGGTGCATCACTGATCGATAACGGCACACCGCGGAAGCTAGCACCGTGGCGAGATCGCGATCGACCAAATACTCTCTCTCCAATCCTAACCGAAAGGGATCCTCATATGCGGATTATTCCCACTGCACCACCGTATGAGACAGCTCCGATCATCCCGGCGGATCAGCAAATGTCACGTACATCAATGCTCCGCGAAATGCGCTACACCGGCGTGCTGAAACACGTTGCGGAAGACCTTGCCAAGATGGAATCTGCCCTCCCTCCCGAACATCGGGTCACTGCCAAACGCCTCCAGCGAGAGGTGGGAGAGGTTCTTGAATCAGACGGACTTGCCCACGTAGAGCACATCATGGACTCTATGCACGACGGCTATCTGCGGCGCCTTGCGCAGGATTTCCCAACTCTTACACCAACGGAGCTGCGAATGGCTGCGTTTCTTCGTCTTCCAATGCCATCAAAAGAGATCGCATCACTCTTCTCCTGTTCCGTTCGCAGCGTCGAGAAGCACCGTGAACGCATGCGGAAAAAGTTCCATCTTTCGCCGCACGAGAGCCTGACGATGTTCCTGGCATCGCGCGTGTGAGTGGCTCGGCTCCTAAAGAGTCAAAAGATTCTTTGTAGATTCGTCTTGCCTTTGGCCGTTCCGTGTCAGAGGCAAGACGTTTCACTATACTACGACAACTGATACCATGGCCGCACCATCGAAACGCCCATCGTCGACGTCCCGCAACGCTTCACTCTGGTCTAGCCCTTGGACCTCCGAGAACTACACGATGCTCGGCATTGGTGTTGCCGTGATCGTCATCGGTTTTGTGC
>VEQR01000177.1 GCA_018883125.1 Candidatus Kapaibacterium sp. | reverse complement strand
TCCGTAATTCCGTAATTACGCCCCATGCTTTCTTCCCGCATTTTCTGGCTGTGTGTTCTCTCGGGCGTGCTGCGTCTTGCTGTGCTGTGGGTAACGCCAATGGGCGAACCGCATGAGTACGAGCAGGTGGTGATTGCGCGGAACATGCTCGCCGGTGATGGGTTTGGGATGGCGTGGCCGTATCAGCCCCTTGATTCAGCACGGGCAGAGGTATGGCGCGACGATCCGACGCCGCATCCGAGTGCGTTCATGCCGCCGTTTGTGCCGGCCGTGGCAACAGCAGTGTTTGCCGTGGCAGGGGGCGAGCGGTTCGGCATCATGACGATGTTGGTGCTGCAATGTCTGGTGGGTGCGCTCATCCCGTGGCTGATCTATCGCATCGCGCAGAGGATGGCATCTGAGCGCGCATCGATGATCGCCGCTGCGTGGTCCTTGGTGTTTGTGCCCGGACTCGTCTCGTCGGCCACGCCGGCAGGGGCGGTGTGGTACACGGTATGCGGACTGATAGTGGTGGACCTTGCGCAGCAGGTGCTTGCCGGTGCGCGACGTGTATGGCTCTTCGGGATCGCTCTCGGACTTCTCACCCTAATGCGCTCAGAGTTCCTTGCCCTTGGCGTTGTGATGTGCTGCCTGCCCGTTCTCAAGCGCAATTGGAAAGGGGCTGCCCTTGCCCTTGCGATGATGATGGTCGTTATCGCACCATGGCTTGTTCGTAATGCCAACGAATTTGGACAAACCACCGGCATCATCACGCACCCGTGGCGCGAGATGTGGCGCGGCGCAAACGACTACGCATCGGGCAGCGGTTACGCGGCCGATGGATGGAACATCTGGGAAGGTGAGCGCTACCCAGAGATCGTGCGGAAGCTCGATTCGATTCCGCTGACGCAGACGTTTGAACTGGATGCCGATAAGGTGTTTCAGCAGGAGGTGAAGAGCTATATCGCGGCCGATCCCATGCGCTGGGTAGTGCTTGGCATCAAGAAGGTTGGTATGCTGTGGACCGTCGATCCGTACTATCCCAAGGGGCGGAGCATTGCGTATATCGTGCCGACGCTTCTGACGGGGCTCGTGCTGCTGGCCGGACTTGTGCTTGCGAGTCGACGCTTGGTTGCCGAGCGCATCAGGACCACGGACGTGCTTCCAATTCTTCTCATTGCTGTGGGCATGAGCGGACTATTTGCCATCACGTATGTGCTGCCACGCTACCAGACGTACCTCTTCACCGTCTGCATGCCCCTTATCGCTCTCGTCGCAGACATGGTGATGTCTCGACGTTCAGCGGCAGGTCACGAACTCCGCGGGTGACGTTGGAATGAACGTTGCGGCGGCGTCGAGCGCGATGCTGCGCAACGTGCGCCCCTGAAGATCCATAACGCTCACACGCAGTGGGAGCTGTTCCTCACTGGCACGCACCCACCACCCGCCGACTGTTCGCACCAAACGCACGTCGGGCAACGGATCACTTTCGCTAGCCGACGTCGTCTCGTCGGCTTCGTACGCACCGATCGATGGCGGATTCGCATACGTGCGTCCCAACAGATCCTTTGTGGCCTCGGGCGTGGCAATGCCAGTACCCTTCACCGGACTTGACGATTGTGGACGATAGTCTCCACTGGCATACCCACGCAAGAGCGGATCGAGTCCGTACAGACCTTTTGCTTCCGTCAGCTGCGCTTCCTGCGGACGTGATGAGCTCGGCGCATCGACATTGTACCAAAGGTTATTTTGTAGTGTGAACGAGGACGGAGCAGTGTTTGCACCAATGTTTACGTGACGTGAGATCGTTGAGCGAAATACCACCAGGTTGTTCTGAAACGTGTTGTTTCCGCAGGGGGCAAACCGGGATGTATCCACCGTCTCCTGAAGAATCCGGAACACCCAGCGCTGCGGATCGATGATCGTGTTGTTTGTTACGGTCACCCGTACCGAACCCACATAGGCGATCGGGGTGACGGAGCGCACAAAGAGATTCGCCACCACCGTAAGATCGGCCGCTTCGAAGCGCGCATCCTGCGGACGGAAGAACTGCAGGCCCGTGGAACCACC
>VEQR01000176.1 GCA_018883125.1 Candidatus Kapaibacterium sp. | reverse complement strand
TTGTGCCGATCTGCACAAGTGAGTCGGCATCGGTCGACATCGCAACCCATTGCGCCGCAGCGGGGATCGAAGCTGCTACGAGCAAACATGCCAGCAGAGCTCTACGCATCATTTCATGGACTCCATCACAGTGATCGGATTCTCGTGTGATCGTTCGCGGTTGAATGTCACACGATAGCGTGCGGCAGTAACGAACGGATCGACCACGACGATATGACGGATGAAACCGAGAGAAATGGTAATGACTGCAGTGCAGAGAAGTCCAGACTCAACCCCATACGCATCTCCCATGAGCAGGGGGCTTAGCGAGGATGCATTGTTGGGGACGTACTGTATCCAAGACACACCAACATCATGTCCGCTCACAGCGCCGAAGAACATCGATACGAGCACGTTCCAGGCGGCATGACACGAAGCGGCCACCCATATCGAGCCACCAACGGCGATCACCGTGCCAAAGGCAACGCCAATAAGAAAGGTGTTGATGCTGCTGATCATCGATGCCGAAGCATTGCCGGTATGGGCTAGGGAGAAGAGAACACTCGTGACAATAATGGCCCAGCCAGATCCAAAGCGGTCTTGGAGAACGCGCAAGACGGTTGAACGGAAGAGCACTTCTTCGCCGATTGACGAGATGACGATTGCCAGCACCACGAGCGGCGGAAATCGCAGCGCAGTTACCGTGAACTCTCCACCCAGGAGCGCGCACATCAAGGCAATGGGGCTTGCGAGCGCAACAGCCCAGAGTACGCCGCGAAGTATCATCGGCAGTGTCTGGCGAGTCGGAATGATACCGGTGGCCACGAGTTGGCCTTCTGGTTGCCGTTGCTCATCACGAATCATGATCCCGAATACAATCGTCCAGAAGATGATCGTTACGACTTCGGCCACCCCACGCAGAGCATTCTCATCAAAGCTGAAACTGCTAATGCCAATCCAATAGACACCCAATGCAGCTAGTATGGTCAGCATCAGTACATAGGCAATTCGGTTGACCCAGTGAGAAGGATCGAATACACGTGAGTACAAGCTCATGCTACCTTGAACACGAATCGCAACATGATGGAAATGCCGATCGATGCTGCTGCAGGGATCAGAGCAAAGGGCGATCCAGTCTTGACTCGCCAATTGGCCGACACGATTGCGGCTGTGATAAGCGGCACAGCTGCGCTCGAGGGGACAAAGGGACCTATCAGGCTAACGAAGGCAATGGTGGTCACCCAGATCCGCAATGATTGGCCAAAGCCCATCCGTTGCATCCACCGGCCGAGCATGGCGAAGTACAGGGCAGATACCATCATGGGAGGTGATGCCAGCATCAGCCGAGGGCGCCCTTGTAGATCGATATAGTTGGGTGTGATGAAGGATGCCGTCATAACGTGCAGGACAAGTCCCATGGCCAAAGCGGCAACGGCAATGGCGATGCTCAATGCCGGCATGAGCACTGCAGATACAGGCGTGAGGAACGTCAGCACGATCCATAGAATCATTAGACGCGTTTCCCAACGCCGCGCAGCGAGATACTCCGTAGACGATTGGTCGTTGGACGTCATCGTGCTCAAACAGCTGCGAGCTTGATCGACTCAATGTAGGCCAAAACGTAGGCCTTCATTGCCTCTTCTACTTCCTCGTGGGCCTGCCCCTTTATCATGTGAGCAAGCTGCGGACAATATGAGGCGTAGTCTGCTTCATCACGGCGGCGGATGAGAACTTCGTAATCGTTCGGATCGGTGCTCGTTGGTTTGTTCATGGCTGTTCAAAGATGATTGTTTGACTTACTTGTAGCGGTCGATCTTTAACCGCAGATGGGTTCGCGTTGGATCAAGCTCGAGTGCCTTCTGCCATGCCTCAACAGCGCCACTGGCATTGCCGCGTGCTTCGAGGATGAGGCCGAAGTGTTCGTAATGTGTGGCATTGCCTCCATAGGCAATGGCCTGGCGTGCTGCCTTTTCTGCATCGTCATAGTTTTCGAGACGAAAGAGGATCCATGCGTACGTGTCGAGGTATGCGGCATTGTTTGGCTCTGCCTCGAGCGACGTTTCGGAAAGCT
>VEQR01000091.1 GCA_018883125.1 Candidatus Kapaibacterium sp. | reverse complement strand
CCCCTCGACCGCTTCAGTCGTACTGCCGATAATGGTGTTTGCCGTCTTCAGATCGGCAAGCAGCTGTGTATAAATCGCTTCCTGTCTGTCATAGGCTGGAAGTACTACCCCGCTCGCAGCCTTTGTCGCCTGAGAGAATGGAACATCTCCATACAGATCGGTGAGCTGCAGCATGATCCATGAGCGCATCACTATGCCAATTCCCACATAGTTTTTCTGGCCCAGCTTTTCAGCTGCATCCATCATATTGGTCACATCTCGCAGCGTCGAATAGCAGGCATCCCACGGCCCACTGACGTCTCCCCAGAGGTAGCGGTCTTCGTTCACAAACTGGCGCTTCGCGTTGTGCTGTATTACGATGTTACCATACGACCATGCATGGTCCATCATCGAATTGACAGGCGTACGAATTATGTTGGTAAGTAAAAGCCCAGGAGTAACCGATGTTGGCGAGTTTGGGTTCGTATTGGTAAGATCAAAATCCGACGTGCATCCAATCAGCACAGCGGTAAGAATGATCGCAATAACGTGTAGCGTTTTCATTGTTGTTCCTACAGTTGTAGTTACCGTGAATTAGAGGGAAAGACTGACGTTGATTCCATAGCTACGAGCAGTTGGAATCTGCATCGCCTCGATACCAGGAATGGCCTGCCCGCCGTTGAAGCCCATTGTTTCAGGATCGATATGTGGCACCTCAGTCTGAAGCCACAGATTGCGACCTACCAATGTGACGGTGACATTGCGCAGTGACCATCCCATGTCGGCCCATATTGAATTCGGGAAGGAATACCCGACTCGCAGCTCGCGCAGCTTTACAAACGAAGCATCGAATATGCTCGGCTCTACGATGCGCCGACCATTGGTTATGGCCGTGTGCCATTCACGAGAGGTAAGCTTGTTCATGCCGTTAACGTCGGTGTTTTCTTCGTATCCAACGAACTCTGTGTTGCTACCCTTTGTATAGGTGCGAGCACCAGTAGCCTTATCGCGATACACTTCAACAACCCCAGGAGCATAGACGCCATTGCCCTCCTTAGTGATGTCGTATCCATCGGCGCGGCCCTCGAGCGTCTCGATGATCTGGCCACCTTCGCGTCCTACCGTTTGCGTGTGTGAATACACTTGACCGCCAACGCGAATGTCGAGAAGGAAGCCGAAAGTGAACCGACCAACAGTGAAGTTATTATTGATGCCGAATAGCCAGTCAGGATTATAGTTGCCAAGTAGCTTGCGCGATGAAGTTTCGCGCGGCCGGGCTACGAAGAGTGTATCGATCGCATTACCATTAGCATCCTTTACAATCTGCGAACGAACATTGTTGATCACACGACCAAAGAATGGACTATTCGGGTCGGTCACGCGCTCGTAGCCGATTCCATACATAGCGCCCATACGCTCACCTACGCGGGCCTCAACGAACACATTGTTCTTGGCTGCCATGACATAACTCTTGATGCCATCAGCAAGGGAAATCACCTCAGATACGTTTCTTGAAGCGTTTACTGTAAGATCCCAATTGAAATCATCGGTCTTGATCGGCAAGGCGTTTGCTATGATCTCAACTCCGTAGTTGCGGATCTCTCCTGCATTAATAACCTTCTCTGAGTAGCCGGTAGATGTTGACAGTGGAATCGGGAGTATCTGATTCTTCGACGTTACGTCGTAAAACGTAACGTCAAGTCCTATGCGGCTATCGAGAAACTGCAAACTCAATCCTGCTTCAAGCGAAGTTGAGATTTCCGGCTTCAAATCAGCATTTGCAAGACGGCTAGACTGGGCAAATGTACGAGCATCACCATAGGGATTCTGGGCTTGAAATACTGCCTGAAGCTGATATGGATCGGTATCGTTACCAACCTGGGCTGCTCCAAGTCGTACTTTTGTGAAGTTGATAAATGACGGTAGACTAAGCATATCGGAAATGATCGCACTGACATTCGCCGACGGATAGAAATAGGAGTTGTTTTGAGTAGGTAAGGTTGAAGACCAGTCATTGCGCGCGGTGATTTCAGCAAAGAGAATGTTCTTGTACGAATACGAGGCGTTGCCGTAGATCGAGTTGATCAACTTCTTTGAACGGAACTGCGATTGCTGCAGTTCAACCTTTGTGTTGCTGAGATTATAAACATCTGGGATTAGTAGCTGAGGTGCAGTAATCTCGAGATTGTTGTTCCGTTGATCCATACTGTTAGCGCCAGCGGTTATGCGAAGTGACATATCTTGATTGAGAGGAATATTGGCGTTCACTAGGAGATCTGTGTTCCATTCGGTGAAGTTGATGGCCTCATTGCGGTAGGTACCAAACTTGAAGCGCTGGGTACTGAATGCGCGTCGGCGGTCACGACCTTCATCGCTAAAGTCCAATCCGGTGCGCAGTTGCACGTTGACATTATCGTTGATGTCATACTTCAGCAATGCATTACCGAAGACACGATTTTGCTCCATGCCATTGGTGTTCTCAAACAGATTGAAGTACGGGTTGTCGTGGTAGTTATAGTTGAAGCCGAACTGGGACAGACCTTCACGGTTTCGCTGCCAGTAGTCCTTACTGTTTTCGAGGTTTACCTGACGTCCAAGCCAGCACGAGAAGAGATACATGATGTTCTCGGTTCCGTATGAAAGATTGGGACGATTTCCACTGGTTGTCTTCACATAGTTCACGACTGCGCGAGCGGAGAGCTGCTTACTGAGTTGGTAACCACCAGCAAACGCAAGTGTGTTTCGCTGGAGATCCGTATTTGGGACGATTCCGGTCTGATCAAGGTTTGTCAGCGACAGGCGGAAATCACCATTTGCATTCGAGCCAGACACCGCCACATTATTCGTGATAGTGCGACCTGTTTCAAAGAAGTTCGCAATGTTATCTGGAGCGGAAACCCATGGGGTAGGAACTATCTCTGACCCCACAGGGGCACTCAAATCGCCTCCTCGGAAGTTGATAGGCTGGCCGTTCAACGTGCGTGGCGAGTCAAATTGACGAAGCTTGAGATTTGGATCAAACTTCGGGCCCCAACTCTCATCGACTCCGTCATTGAGTCCACCACCGTTACCGTCCTTGTATTCAAACTGACCATTTAGGCCCTGGCCATACACGTTCTGATAATCGGGAAGGCGAAGTGCCGACTCAAATGTGACGTTGCTATTAACACTTACACCAATTCCTTGCGTACCCTTACCGTTGCGTGTCGTTATGAGTATCACACCGTTGTTGGCACGCGACCCATAGAGGGCGGTTGCACTTGGGCCCTTCAACACGTTCATCGTTTCAATGTCGTCAGGATTGATATAGGCAGCCCCATTCCCATAATCGGCCTCAAGGAATGACCGACCGGCTGATCCAACCTGCTGATTCGAGATCGGCACCCCGTCCACCACGTAAAGGGGTTGGTTGTTTCCAATGTTCAACGAGCGCTCACCTCGAATTGAGACTCGAGCGGAACCACCAACACCTGACGGCGAGCCAATGACCGTAACCCCAGCAACTTTTCCCGCAAGCTGATTGACCACATTCGTCTCACGTGCAACGGTGATCTGACTATTGTCAACTGATTGCGTCGCATATCCAAGGCTTCGCGTATCCTTTTCGATACCGAGTGCCGTTACCACAACCTCACGGCCGCTTACTGCCTGAGTCTGCATCACGACAACAAAATCACCCTTCTCGGGTATCGCCAAACTGACGCCTTTGTAACCCACCAGTGCGAAGCTCACTGAATCTGCTTGTCCCTCAATGCCGAGTCGGAACGTACCATCTATGCTAGTATATGTGCCGTACTTGGTGCCCTTAACTCGAACCACAACACTCCGAAGTGGCAGCCCGTCGCTATCTCGAACAGTTCCGTTTAATTGCAACGTCTGCCCTATTGATGTAGCCGCACTAGCAACAACTAACAGCAGTGCAAGAATCGGCAATCGTATCGCCTCTGCCGCTTTCGAAGAATGGAGCAACGCCCGCATAAGATTCCCCTTAAAAAGATCGGAAACGGAATAACCCCCAGTGGTCATTCGCGGAGGCGAACTTATCACGATGCGTTTCTTGAATCCGTTAACTCCTCGTTGTCATATTGTGACGCCTGTTACCATGGTATGATGAATGTTACGTCAGGTAGCACTGCAGCCTCTGCATGACTTCAGCGCGTATTTTCGCACTCCATTCATTACCTGCCTAGCCCCCTATGGAAACGCTGTTCACCCTCCACACCAAGATGCACCACGGGCTGTACCTGCTATCAGGTATGTCTGTTGCTGTGGCACTTATCGCGATGCTGCGCAAGCAGATCATCACGGGGCTTGGTCTGTGGATCATCCGCATCTATTCAATCGTTCTTACGCTGCAGGTGACGGTTGGACTGTTGCAGCTGGCGATGCGCTGGAGTGATCTTGGCGATGGACTCCGCTATCGACTGGAGCACGGAACGTTGATGCTGGTTGCGCTGACGCTGGTACACCTGACGCCGCGCTTTATTCGTAAGGGGGATTCCGCCGGAACACGTAATGCGCTTCTCATGCTGGTGGGCTCGCTGGCCCTGATGCTGCTGGGCGTCTCTCTCATACAGCGTGCTATCGCGGGAGCGTAATGTCAACGGTTCAAACAACGGCCCTTGGTGCCTATCCGCTGTTCCGACGCGGCAAAGTACGTGATGTGTATGATCTTGGCGACCGCCTGCTGATGGTTGCAACGGATCGCATCTCGGCCTTTGATGTAGTGATGAATGAGGGCATCCCGGATAAAGGGGCTTTGCTGACATCGATCTCGCTGTACTGGTTTGAGCACCTCGGTCATGTGATCCCCAATCACCTCCTCAGCACGGACGTCTCAACGCTACCGGGTCTGACGGATGATGAACGCCAAGTGCTTGCCGGACGCTCGATGATCGTGCGGAAAACTCGCCCCCTTCCCGTTGAATGCGTTGTGCGCGGCTACCTTGCCGGCTCGGGCTGGAAGGAGTACCAGTCCTCACAGACGGTCTGCGGTATTGCACTGCCTGCGGGGTATCGTGAATCAGCACAACTCGAAACGCCAATATTCACCCCAGCTACGAAGGCCGAGGAAGGTCACGACGAGAATATCTCCTTCGAACGCTCTGCCGAGATCCTGGGTCAGGATGTTGCCGAGCGCGTACGAGACGTCAGCATTGCCCTCTACAACGCGGCCGCAAAGGATGTGGCAGGCAAGGGGCTCATCCTAGCCGACACGAAGTTCGAGTTCGGAATCGATGAGAGCGGAGAGATCATCCTCATCGACGAAGCACTCACGCCAGATTCCTCGCGCTACTGGCTGGCTTCGTCGTATGCCGAGGGAACATCTCAGATGAACTTCGACAAGCAGGTACTGCGCGACTGGTTGGAGACGACAACGTGGGACAAGACCCCTCCGCCCCCTACCCTTCCCGCAGAGGTGGTGCAGGCCACTAGGGCAAAGTATATCGAAGCCTACGAACGCATCACTGGTCGTCAATGGCAATAAGACCATTTCAGCTGGATGAAGACGATGTTGCCATGCAGCGTCGGATCAACGATATGCTCGACTGGGGCCTTCTGCTGGCCGTGATCGGCCTTATTGGCATTGGTCTTACGTCCATTTACAGTGCAGCCTATGGGCTTGGGTCGGATGCGATCTTTCGTCGTCAGATCATGTACGCCATTGTTGGTATTGCTGGTGGAGTTGGCCTGTTTTTTCTCCCCGAGCGCTGGATCCATGATCTGGCCTACCCGCTCTACTTCTTCGGCATTCTGCTTTTAGCTGCCGTCCTTACGCCTCTTGGCCACGTCGTGAATGGTCAGCGATGTTGGATTCAGATAGGCTCCTTTTCCTTCCAACCGTCAGAGCTTGCCAAGATCACCACGCTGATAGCTGTAGCGCGGTACACCAATCGGAAAGGGTTTTCCATTCGTGCGATTCGTGATCTTCTGTGGGTAGCGGTTCTCTTTCTCCTCCCGGTCGGACTCATCATGATGCAGCCGGACACCGGCTCTGCAACGGTGTTCTTTGCGATGGCTCTCGGCGTCTTCCTCTGGTCAGGGGGCGACCTGTTCGTGATCTATTCCTTGGTGGCCATCCCGTTTGTTGCCATCGCTTCACTGTATGGCCTGCTGTTCGATAATCTCCTTTGGTTTGCGGCCATCTCGGCACTATTCTGCCTCGGAACGTATCTCTTCCGTCGATCGCTCACGGCCACAGTGCTCGCTTGCCTCGTGGTAGTTGGGATCGGCTTCGCCGTGCAGCCAGCCTTTAATAAGCTTGAGACCTACCAGAAGAAGCGCCTCATCACCTTGTTCGAACCGGAGCGTAATCCCCGTGGCGAGGGCTATCACGTCATCCAGTCGATCCTCGCTGTTGGGTCAGGGGGCGTTACCGGCAAAGGCTTTCTGAAAGGCACGCAGACGCAGCTCCGCTACATTCCGGAGCAATGGACAGACTTCATCTTTTGTGTTCCAACGGAAGAGTTCGGATTCTTTGGCGGTTTGGTGGTGATAACGCTCCTCGGCTTTGTGGCCGTGCGCAGTGCGGGGATTGCCGCAAGTGCGAAGTCCTCGTTCAGCAGCATTATCGCTATCGGCTTTGCGAGTCTCCTATTGTTTCACACAATGGTTAACATCGGTATGGCTGTAGGCCTTTTCCCGGTCATGGGTATCCCGCTTCCGTTTCTCAGTGCTGGAGGCACCGCACTCATCGCTAACGTGGCGCTCGTGGGCTTGCTCTTGAACTTCTACCGTCAGCGACGTCGTAGGGCCGCGTAGTGCGGGCACCGAGGATCATCATCACCTGTGGTGACGTCAATGGCATTGGCTTGCGGTGTCTGGCGGGTGCCATTGAACAGCTCCGAGTTGAATCGGATCTTCACCTTGCGATTTCCCCAACCGTGTTGCGTTCGTGCATTGGACTCTATCATCTGCCTGTGTCCTTTTACGGTGGTGTGTGGACCGTTGGATCGCACAGCATCACTGTTGAGCCCCTTGATAACGATGTGAACATTACACCGGGGATGGCCGCCGATGATGCATCACGCCACGCCATTGCCTCTCTGGAGTTCGCTTTCGAGAATGTTCGCTCAGGTACCTTTGATGCTGTTGTGACGCTGCCAATCAATAAGCATGCGCTGGGTCTGGTCGGCTGGCAGTATCCTGGGCAGACGGAAATGGCTGCGGCTTTTGCCGATGGTGAGCCGCTCATGGTGTTGTGCACACGCACGCTCCATGTTGCTCTGGCCACCGTCCATATTCCCCTACGCGATGTTGCCGATGCTCTCTCGACGGATGCGATCCTTCGTCGGATTATTCAACTTCACAGTCATCTGCGCACGCGTGCGGGAGTCATTTCGCCCCGTATCGCCGTGTTGGGACTTAATCCCCATGCAGGAGAGCAGGGGCGCATTGGCACGGAGGATGAACATGTTATCCGTCCAGCCATAGATCAAGCCAATCAGATGGGAATAGACGCAACGGGTCCCGTGGCTGCCGATGGCTTCTTCGGCTTCGGGGCATACCGGAACGTTGATGGCGTCCTGGCGATGTACCATGATCAGGGGCTCATCCCTCTGAAGCTTCTCGCCAAAGGGGCTGGTGTTAATGTCACTGCCGGACTCTCCATCATCCGCACGTCGCCAGATCATGGTACGGCGTATGACGCAGTGAACCGTGCTGATGTAGATTCGGCAAGTACATGCTTAGCCATCGAGATGGCCATCGAGATGGCACAACGCCGTATCTCGTGATCCACGAATCGATGCCGTAGCATTCGGCTGAACAACTTCTCCGAGTTTGCCTCCATTGAACAGGAAACAGGAGTTGGTATGCAGTCGCGTCGTGAAATCCGAACAGCTTTCACCGTTCTTCTCGTTGCAGTGCTCTTCCGCATTGTGATGATCGGTACGCCCAGGGCACGAACTGATCTCATCGCATCCTTTCAAAGCCCAGACACACCAAGCGTGAATGCAGTCATCGCCTTGTTGCCGGTCATCTTCTTTGACTCAGCCTCATCGGACATTCCCGAGAGATATGACTTAGAGCCACTTCCCAATGGAAGCGCTACTGGATATTATGCAACATTACATGATGCGTACTTACGTGTTCTGGATGTGCTGGCCGAGCAGTTGCTTACCAATCAGCAATACGTCGTGTTGCAAGGATTCGAGGAACGTACCGACTCAGTCGAAGACTGTTATCTGGCACGCTCCCGTGCGGAGCGGATCCGCAATTACCTTGTCTACGACCGGGGCGTTGATCCACGTCGCATCCGTGTGCTTCATTCCAACACGAGGTGTTTGCCACCCGAGATCTCCGCTCGTGATGGTCGACGACTCAATTGTGAGTATCGACGCGTGGAGATACTTACTCCAGCACGCTATCCGTTTCCCATCTTCATGCATGTGAAGCATGCTTCGCCAGCAATCAGTCAGCTCAACAGTTCGTGTGTCGTGACATTTGACGTTCACAGTGACTACCTAAACCGGTCGCAGAGACAGCAGCTCGGTACATTTCTCGACGCTGTGCCATTGGGAGACGAGCTGAGTATCATCGCTAACGCCGATGTTGTAGGCAGAAGTGAATCCGCCTCGCGCATAGCTCCACAGCGTGCCAATCGAGTAGCTGAGTTTATCCGGAAAGTTCGGCCCGACTGCCGCATCACAATGGGAAACAATCATTCTTTACAATCCGTACCTTTGGGGTTACCGTCACAGGATTTGCCGGAGATTCGGTATCTCTGTCGTTCCGTGGTTATTCAACACCGGAAGATCTCGCCTGAAGCCACCCGGTAAAAAACGCACAAAGCCCCGAGACGGTGAGTCAGGGGGCTTTGCGAGCAAAAAAGACTTGGCGATTACCTACTCTTCCACACCAGTTCAGATGCAGTACCATCGGCGCAACGGGGCTTAACGACTCTG
>VEQR01000090.1 GCA_018883125.1 Candidatus Kapaibacterium sp. | reverse complement strand
GCATGAGGGGGCTGAGCCGTGGATGATCTGTGCGTCCTTGGTGCATGATATTGGTCACCTTTTGCCATCATACCGGTATACCAGTACCAACGTTGGTATTGTTGACCATGGGCAACTCGGCGCCGAGTTTCTTCAGTGTCTGGGCTTTCCACTGAAGGTAACTGAAACAGTACGTCTGCACACAGAAGCAAAACGCTATCTCTGCACGGTTGAACCGGAATATGCGGAGAGGCTCTCCGATGCAAGCCGACTATCTCTGGTCCTTCAAGGGGGCTTGATGTCTATCGAAGATTGCGAAGAATTCGTTGCTTGTGAATGGGCTCGCTCATCCTTGCGAGTCCGACGCTGGGATGATCGGGCAAAGGCAGTTGATATGACGGGTCTTCCGCAGTTCGAGGCGTTCAGTGATGTTATCGTGGAAACGCTGAAGTGCTGAAGCAACTGGAACAGACTACCGTTACAGCCTGGTTGCTCGGCATTGCCTCATTTGCTGTGTATGTTGGCATGTACTTCATTCGCAAGCCTGTTGCGGCGCTCGATTATCAAGGAGTCGAGATATTCGGGTTAAACTTCAAAGTGGCGGTGATTGTTTCCCAGATTCTTGGGTACACTGTTTCGAAGTTCATTGGTATTCGATCAGTTAGTTCAACAACGGTTGAACGACGGTCAGCGATGATAGTCATACTGGCTGCAAGTGCTATTGGGTTATTGCTTGTGTTTGCACTCAGCACACCATTTCTTGGACTGATCGCTATGTTTCTTAACGGTATGTCACTCGGTCTGATATGGGGTCTGTTGTTTGCGTTTGTTGAAGGTCGCTATGCAACGGACATGATTGGAGTCTTTTTAAGCACCAGCTTCATTCTCGCCAGTGGCGCTGCGAAAAGCGTCACGGTGTTCCTAACATCCGTGATTCATGTAGCGAACGCATGGGCTCCGCTTTTCGCCTCCTTCTTCGCCATTCCATTGATAGGCTTCGGGTTGTGGTTGTTGAATAGACTCCCTCCTCCAATCGAGGATGAAAGGCGCTCTCGCAGTCCTCGCAGAGCCATGAGCGGCAGAGATCGTGCAGTAATGTTTCAGAATATGTTCTGGGCTATCATCCCGTTGACCCTGATCTATGTTGTGCTAACGGTGTATCGCGATACAAGGGACTCATTCATGGTGGATATATTCCATGAGTTACGTCTTCCGGCTGATCCTGCACTATTCGCTCGGTTGGAGATCGTCGTTGCAGTCATAGTGCTGGTAATACTGGTTTCTATAGCTAAGATCTCACGTCATAAAATGGCGGTTCGTGCGCACTTGTTACTGATACTATCGTCGGCTATTCTTGTCGGAGTATCGACGCTTCTTTTCTACAAGAACGCCATAACTCCGGAGATTTGGATGATACTCACAGGTGTTAGTACATACATCGCCTACATCCCCTTCAACAGTATGCTCTTTGAGCGGTTGATTGCTCTTTACCGACTCGAGGGAACGGTTGGATATCTCATGTACTTTGCCGATTCCTTTGGGTATCTGGCAAGCTGTATACTCTATGTCAGCGCTAGTCTGTTCGATACATCGATCGATTGGACCGGGGTGTTTCTTCGCACAGGCCTGATCTACATGGCTGTTGCTCCTTTGCTCTTGATCATCGCTGCGATTGGACTCCGTAGGGTACTTTGGGAGACGGACGCTCAGCCAGTAAAGTAATAGAAGTCCACATGCACATTGTTTTGCTAGATGTTGATGGAACACTAACAGACACAAATCATGTTGATGAGCTGTGCCTTACGGTTGCAATCGAGACCTGCCTAGACATTTCTGGACTTTCGCGCGACTGGTCTACATATGAGCACAGCACCGATAGCGGGATCGTGGATAAAGTGATTCGTCGGGTGTATGCAGATCCCCCTCACCATCAGTGTAGAGAGATTGAACGCCAGTACATGTCGCGCCTACGGTCAGAGTTCACTGTGCGCCCGCAGTATTTTCTGCCGATGCCCGGTGCTCGAATGATTATGTCCGATCTACTCCGGAAAGGATATGCAGTAGGAATTGCAACCGGATGCTGGCGAGATTCGGCTACTTTCAAGCTTCATGCTGCAGGTATCGACCACGCTGAGATCCCGATGTCGACAGCGAATAATCACATTGACCGCCAAAAAAGTCTCATGCATGGAATTGAAAAGTGCAGAGACCACTATGAGATAGAACGAATTGATTCTGTTACCTACATTGGCGATGGCGTGTGGGATGTTCAGTCGGCCCACGCTGTCTACATCAATTTTGTCGGTGTTGGTGGCGAGAGACGGCGCACCAGACTCATAGAGGCCGGCGCAAATATAGTTGTTGAATCACTCGAACAGGTTTTTCCTCACCTGCCTTAGTCTCCTTCCTTACACCAACTTCCCAACCAACGTTGCGCTCGACGAGCGTTCAATTCGCACGTGTACAACGTCACCGATGACGTAGCCGCGAATGTCCTCATGCGGGAACACAACGGTCTTGTTGGTGTCGGTGCGCCCCTTCCATTCGGCGCTACTCTTCTTGCTGGGGCCCTCGACGAGCACGGGATGAACCGTGCCGACCTCAAGGGCATTGAGCTCGCGCGAGATGCCGTTCTGCAACTCGATGATCTCGTTCAGACGTCGGTTCTTCACCTCGTCCGGTACATCATCGCCCATCTTCCAAGCCTTGGTGTTCTCCCGCGGTGAGTAGGCGAACATGTACGCCCCCTCGTAGCGCACCTGACGCATCACATCGAGCGTGCGCTGGTGGTCTTCCTCGGTCTCGGTACAGAACCCCGCTATGATATCGGTGCTCATGGCGCAGTTCGGCATGGCCTGCTTGATGCGCTCAATGCGCTTGATATAGTGCTCCACCGTGTAGGTGCGGTTCATGAGCTCAAGGATGCGGTTCGAGCCCGACTGAATCGGCAGGTGAATGTACTTGCAGATGTTGTCGTGCTCGGCCATCGTGTCGATGAGCTTGTCCGACATATCCTGCGGATGCGAGGTAGTGTAGCGGATTCGCAGGTGCGGCACTGCGCGCGCCGTGTGTGCTAAGAGGTCGGCAAAGTCATAGCCCCCTGCCTCATCTCTATAGGAGTTAACATTCTGACCCAGCAGTGTGATCTCCTTGAAGCCACTGTCCCACAGGTGCTTTGCTTCGTCTACCACGCTTGCCAGGGGGCGAGAGCGCTCGCGTCCACGCGTGAACGGCACCACACAGAACGTGCAGAACTTGTCACATCCGCGCATGATCGACACCCAAGCCGAGATGCCCTCGGTGCGCAGTGGGACGATGTCGTCGTATGTCTCCACGCGCGAGAGCTTCACCGCAATGCCGCGCTCGCCGCCACGTGCCTGCTCAACAAGTTCCGGCACGCGACGATACTCGTCTGGACCTATCACGATGTCAACCATCTGCTTGTCCAACAGCTGCGCCCGCAATCGCTCGGCCATACAGCCCAGCACTCCAACGACAAGGTCTTTGTTGGTCTTCTTGTTGTGCTTGAGGTGGTTCAGACGCTCGTGGATCTTCCGTTCTGCATTATCGCGGATCGCACAGGTATTGAGCAGCACTACATCCGCGTCATCGGGCTTGTCCGTCATGTCATACCCCTGCCCGCGCATCACTCCTTGCACGATCTCCGTGTCATTGACATTCATCTGACAGCCGTACGTCTCCACATACACCTTCAATCCATTGGAAGGGGCAGGGGGCTCTTGGACGGGATTCAGGACGGGTAGCTCGAGGGTAGACATGGGGCAAAGTTACGGAGGTACAGAGGTATGGAGGTACGGAGTGACGGAGGTACGGAGTGACGGAGGTACGGAGTGACGGAGGTACAGAGTGACGGAGTGAAGGAGTGACTTGAGCGCCCAAGGATGCCCCGTGCCAAAACGCTGTCGCTGTCTGTGTGCTGCAATACGTCTCGAAGATGTCTTTGATGCGCCATGCAGGTGTTCAGAATCATCATCTCCCTGAACCCTGCCCCGAACCCTGTGGATAACTTGCTCTTGTGTGTGTGTGTGTGTGTGTGTGTAGAATTGAGTTCCATTTAGCAACCCATACACTTTGCCGATCTGCCTCTTGCGTGCAAGCGCAGGGCTTTGTTATTATCCATTATTATCGAAAGGAGCCGTCATGAAACGGTTCTTGTTTATCGCAGCCGCAACGGTTATTGTGGCAGCATGTTCTAATACGGGAGGTACGGAACCTCTTACAAACGCAGCCAACGAGGTTGCAAAGCCAGGGCGTGAGAGTGTCCCACGACTCATAACGGCCCAACAAAAGCCTAGGCCCAAGCTGAAGCCGGATTCACACTTCCCATCCCATGCAAGAGATTGTACGTCCCCGGTCAAGAATTGCTTAGACGGCGTGCATATACTTGAGTGGCCGCCGAAGTTAGCTGCCCAGATCAATTCGCTTGAAGCAGCCATTCTGAATGGAAGCCAGAGATTATTCTTCGCGGACCCTAGCAACTACGATGAGATTTGGACGGCTGAAGTAAACAGGTGTATCAACGATCTGCGGAGTGGAAGTGCCGTTCTCGTTGTGGTGCCTTCATCATCGCAGTCCTTCCGACAATACGCATTGATGAATGCGGTAACAGGCGAGGCAATGGACTACTCAGACGTTGAGTGATAATATTTGTAAACACGAGCAGGAGATGCAATGAATTGGGTTTTGGTGTTGGCTATGACTGTGATTCTGACCTCCTGTTCGAGAGATGAGGCTCAATCATCGTACAGAGTGGTACTTGAAGAAAACACTCTGTACGATGATGCCTTTTTTCTCTTGGGACGAGGTGCTGAACGTAGTGTGCAGCTCGTTGTATGGACAACGTACAGTGACACAGCGACCGTGTATAGCCTCAATGATGGTCAGACATCTAGTGGCATCAGAAGAATACCGACGTCCACCCACGGCGGTGGTGCGATATCGGGCATATGGTATGATAATCAGTCGGCGACGTACTATGTTATGTCAAACAAATCGATGACGCTGATCCGATACGACAAATCATTTCAGCATTTGTCAACTCAGTCGATACCGCCCTACACTGACAAGGAATCCAATACGTACAGCATAGTGATACCGTTCGTTGTCCAACATGGCAGGCTATACTGCGCCATTGGTGCACCGATAGCTCTGCCGCAATTCATGGATTATCCATGCGTAGGACAGTACGATATCGGAAATCAGACTTGGACGCCTGTATCATCATATCCCCCTGAAATGCGAAATACGGATCCATGCTTCTACTACCCCATCATTGTTAGCAACCCTAGTAGCGCGTCATCCCCTCTCTTAGTCGCCTTCCGTTCCTCTCTCTCGTTTGAGTACATACTCAATGGCGCCCGCAGTTACTCAGGTGGCATCAATGGAGTGACGGATTATAGGTTTCCTCGTATTCAAGGGCCCCAGACTGCGATCGAGGAACAGCAGACACTTATCACACATCCGCGAGTGCTTCAAGTTTACCGCTGGAATGACAGGTTGGCGTTCGTGATTTATAAGGGTCAGTCCCTGCGCACTCAGAACGGTGAACTTAATGACCTTGCCCGTGGACCAGTTGATGTCTGCCACACGACATTACAAGGCGACCTGCTTTCGCGGCGTACATATGACGCGGGTAAAATCGACGCGCGAGAACAATACAGTTCGCAATTGGAAAACACGATTTACACGATTACTCGTGACTCGACTCATCACGGTAAGGCTCATCTTTGGATCAAGCCACTCTGTCTCATCGATTCATCTGATTCAAACCCATGATTACCAGCTTTACGTCTATTCTTGGTCCGTTGCTTCTGTGTCTATTCGCTGCCATAGCTGCGAGCGGTCAAGTTGTGCTGCGCTCAAGTGATGTGAGTATGATTGAGAAACTACTCGTGAAGCATGATGCTAAGCATTTGTTGAGTAGACCACACGTAGTAGTTTGTCTGAGACATGGATCTTGCAAAGGCTGCGTAGACTCTGTGGAGAACCTACTAAGGAAGTGCAGACTTCCCGTTGTAGTGAGTGCGTGTACCTCGAGTACGTCGCGTGCATTCGGCACTACTATTCACAACTCAGTTCAGATCACTGACAGCGAGTGCGTTGCTAACAAGCTATCAATCGCACAACCATTGTCATCGATTTTAATCTACTCTCAGAAACGGGGTTACACTTGGTATCCGATTGAACCTGCAAGCCTTAAGGACATCAGTAGGTCTCTGCGCAAGCAATAGAGGTGATGCATCATAACAGACAACATGTTTTTGTGCCGAGTGCTACACACAAATTTATGAATGGGGAATTGAGAAGGAGTGCAGCACGGCTTTGATTGTCGCCTATGATATCACGGCTATCTGTGCCGCCATGGCAGAGTTGAAGAAGAAGTAGGTTTTTCAAAATCTGCCATGCAGTTGTTCAGAATCATCATCTCCCTGAACCCTGCCCCTAACCCTGTGGATAACTTGATCTTGTGTGTGTGTGTGTGTGTGTGTAGTATCGTCCTCCATTTAGTATCCCATACACTTTGTCGGACTGCCTCTTGCGTACAAGCGCAGGGCTTTGTTAATATCCACTTTACGAAAGGAGCCGTCATGAAACGGTTCTTGTTTATCGCAGCCGCAACGGTTATTGTGGCAGCATGTTCTAATACGGGAGGTACGGAACCTCTTCCAAACGCAGCCAACGAGGTTGCAAAGCCGGGGCGCGAGCAGCGTATCACCAAGACCAAGAGGGTGAATGCACCACCGGGGGGAGTGTTCAATGGTGACAAGCAGAAGTATGGACTGGCCACAGCGCATGGCTGGACGACCGAGAACGGCCGCTTGACAGGTTATTCCGTGACTTGTAGGGACGCTCCAGCGATTTGCAGTTCGTTGGGAGGAGATGGTACGTGGATCGACATCAATGAGGGTGGCGTTACAACCGGCACGTCTAGTGATCCGACAACGTCAACATCAAATTATCTCTTACAACAAAGACAGTGACATGCTTCTAATTGAATGTGACAGCGTCAGCCACAATAGGAAATTAATCATGCACCCAGTGCCTGACGGTGGTTCCGCAATTAGTCCGCTAGGCCTTATTGTCCTATTGATTTCCTGGTCCATGATCATTCAATCGTGTCGTCCCGCAGAGGTACCTCTGCGGGCGGCGCGATGTGAAAGGGTCCGACAGCTTGAGGAGACAGACACCTCTTCTTTGCGACTGGTCCATCGTGCCATGATCGAGTCGGAAGGCCGGCTGTATGTGTCAGACTGGGCAAGCAACTCCATCAAGATTTTCAATTCAGAAACCGGAGTATGCGCGCGTAATCTCACCTTCAATGAACAATTGTGGTCAACGGCGTTCAAGCTCTGCCCTGACACTTTCCCGGAATATTATCATCCAGTAGTTCCTGGAGTTAAATACCCCCATGATGATGCATTTCGTCGGATGTGGCGGGGATCGTCACTCTCGGGGCCTGGTAGGTTAACGGGCTTTGATGTTTCCTTCGATGGCTCTGTCGTGCTTAAGGCAACGATCAATTTGCCCTACTCGGATGGGGAAGATTTTGGGTCTTCAATAGGCCTTCAGTACGGAGTGCTTCTCGTTAGTAGGCATGGTCTGAGTAACTGGGAGGTCACGCTTCTTCCACCCGAACAGCAGATGAACTTTGCGGCCTTGAGTGTGGTCTCTATTCAAGGTAGTTCGCTTTGGTTGGATGCTTGGGACTGGGAGACGGGTGACATGATCAATGGTCGCCCCAACCCGGGTCGATGGATTCGAAGTGCGAAATACAGCATGGAAGGCGCCTTCACAGGGGTCTTATCGCGAGAGCAGCCCGGATATCCTGATTCATCAACATACAGGAGTACTTCCGATCAATGGCTCTGCGATGGCCTGGATACCACCACCATGGTTCGTGTTATCGAGGGTCACCGTGCGGTCGATCTGGTCAACACGCGTGATGGGACGTTCCGTCGTGTTCCTCTTCCAAGCACGGTGCCAGCCACGCCCGATTCAGGTAAGACCTACACCACACATGCTGTGCGATTCGGGAAAGATCTTTTGGGAGTCAAGGTCATGCTCAAAGACGCCAGAGGAACATCAAGTTCGCAATTCGTCGCCATCGGACGCTTGGAACCCGAGGGTCGGCACGTAACGTGGTTGCAGGTGCTTGACCTTTCTGCGATCAGTGATGACATGCTTGCCTTGGTCGATACCCACGAAAATCCGCAGTACCAGAGTGGACTGTATGCGATCATGGAAAGTCGCGATCAGGGACCGTATCTGGCGAAGATCAGGTGGGAGTAAGAGTGTGCACAATACAACGTCCTCTCGTATCATAGCGTCAAAGTTCCTGCGACTGTCACTCACCGCGCTCTTGCTCACTTCGGCTGTAGTGGCTCATGCGGTTCCACCATCAGCTGATGATCAAGCCGTCTGGAGGGCACTCGGTGAAGTGCTGGCAGAGACCCGCTTTCGAGCCACCGAGGACTCCTACGTGGTGGTCCCGGTTCACTTCACTGGTTGCCCGTCGTGTGTGAAGATCTACATTCGGGGGGACGACCTTCTTGATGGCTGTTCAACACGCGGCTTCGGCCTTGTGTATATCGCCCCGGTCGATAGACGTGTGCAGTGGTCGTCACTGACACGCTCAAACTCCTATCCCGTGAAGACAATACCCGATATACGACATCAGCTCACCGAGGCGATAGGGTCAACTGCGATAACACAGAAAGCGATTGTTGTTCATCGCGGACACTACCGCATTGTTGCCTATGATATCACGGCTATCTGTGCCGCCATGGCAGAGTTGAAGAAGAAGTAGGTTTTTCAGAATCTGCCATGCAGGTGTTCAGAATCATCATCTCCCTGAACCCTGCCCCTAACCCTGTGGATAACTTGATCTTGTGTGTGTGTGTGTGTGTGTGTGTGTAGTATCGTCCTCCATTTAGTAT
>VEQR01000175.1 GCA_018883125.1 Candidatus Kapaibacterium sp. | reverse complement strand
CATGCGCACCGAACTCCGCACCCTGCAGCACGAGCTCGGAGTTACAACGGTCTACGTCACGCACGACCAGGTGGAAGCAATGACCATGAGCGACCGGATGGCGATCCTCAACAATGGTACGATCCAACAGGTTGGCACACCGGCAGAGATCTATGATCGTCCAGCCAATACCTTTGTGGCCTCGTTCACCGGCAGCCCGCCGATGAACCTCATCACGCTCGACGGACGCATCATGGGTGTGCGGCCGGAAAGAATAGATGTTGTCTCTTCACAGGGGGCATTGGTAATTCCCGTTACGATAACTGCTATCGAGTTCGTGGGTCATGAATGGCTGATACATGCACGCACGCAGGAAGGGACGGTGACCATGCGCCGGACCGACAACCCGAATCTCGCTGTGGGAACACACACTACGTGGTACGTGCACCCCGACGACGCGCGCTGGTTTTAAGGCCGAGGAATATTCGCCCAGGTCATTTCAATAACCTCGCGATCACCTGGATCAGTAATACCGTCAATGAGACCTGCTGCCTCTGCGTACAACTCAGCGTGAAGCTGGAAATCACCCACTACGAATGCGGCCTGCGCTTGGATCATCGACGCGAATGGCCTTTCCCATCCCTCTACGGGATTGTTCTGCATGTATGCACGGTAGCGTGCGACGTACTCCATTGCCGTTGCGCCGTGACCACAATAGGCATGAGCGTGAGCCAAAAGAACGTTTGCTCGGAAGACATTGAGCTCAGTCCCGCACTGAGACCAATGGTACGTAGCAACATACGCCCGCGTGAGTATGTCCAGCACGTTTCGCTCATCGGCAGAGTCAAGAGTTCGCTGCCATGCCGAGTTGTTGGCTTCTACCGCAAAGTATCGGTGCCACTTCAATAGGTCGTTGTCGTTTGGTGAGTTCATTCCACAAGCTCCAGTGAATACCCCGAATTTATATCTACGATCGCATAGCGGCAACGGAGATCACGAAGCAAAGTCCATCGAAAGGGATAGTAGCACAGCCCATCGGGAATCATCCAGCACGGTATTTGGTTGATCTGGGCGTATCTTTCCAACCGACTTGTTTGGCCTTTCACCGACCAGCACCCAACTGTATGGCTACTAACCCGACTGCTCAGATTGACGCCGAACAGATCCTCCGCGTTCTGCATGGACAACTAAAGCGCAAGCGCGAGGGTATCAATCGGGTCGTTGAACAGATTGCTGTGTTTGCGAGCTCCGGTGCGATTTCCGAAGTCGTTGCAAAGGGGCTGACCGATGAACTGCGGGCTCTCGTGCGCCACGAAGACGAACTGACGCAGGCGGAACGCGACATCCTTTATCGGGATGCCAAGCTCGAACAATGTCTGCGCCACCAGTTTCCGGCCATGCCAGATCACCTCATGGTTGTTGCGATCTGCATTGTCGACGGACTCTCAACAGCCCAGATCGCTGCCATCGTCTTTAAGTCCACAAAAGCAGTGGATCACTATCGCCAAGAGATACGTCAGATCATGGGACTGCAGGGCGACAGGTCATCACTCCACCGCCACCTTACGTCTGTCGTTCAGAACTGCACGATCTGCAATCAGTAGGCGTAGAAGCCCTTACCGCTTTTCCGACCCAGATGTCCGGCAGCAACCATCTTGCGGAGCAGAGGGCACGGACGATACTTGGAATCTCCAAGTCCGTTGTGCAGCACCTCCATGATGCTCAGACACACATCCAGACCGATAAAATCAGCAAGTGTCAACGGTCCCATAGGGTGAGCCATACCAAGCTTCATTACGGTGTCGATGTCTTCGACCGACGCAATGCCTTCCATCACGCAGTAGATGGCCTCGTTAATCATCGGCATCAGAATGCGATTTGAGATAAAGCCAGGATAATCCTGCACCTCAACAGGCACCTTACCCATTGTCTCGGCCATGGCCTTAATGGTAGCATATGTTTCGTCGCTCGTGGCCAGACCACGGATGATCTCGCATAGCTTCATCACCGGAACGGGATTGAAGAAATGCATGCCGATGAACTTGTCAGCGCGCTTGGTGCCCCCTGCCAGCTCCGTAATGGAGA
>VEQR01000174.1 GCA_018883125.1 Candidatus Kapaibacterium sp. | reverse complement strand
AAGGATCATCAACGATGGCGACCGTATTCGATACATCGATTGAGCTGAACAACGTCACCTACGGCATTGCTGCCATCGACGTTGGTAACAGCCGCGTTAAGATCCATCACGATGATGTGCATCTTTCTTTTCCCTACGACAAAGAGTGGAAGAAGAACGTCCAAATCCACTTCCGAGATAACGTCAACAAACGATATCTCATCGGACTTTCGAGTGTGAACCACAAGCAGACCACGGCAATCGTCAAGGTTCTTCAGCGAATACTCGGTCACTACGTCCTGAACGTTCACACTTTGCTGATGCGCAACGTGGGCGAGCTCTCACTTGAGCGCATTGAGAACGCAGGCATTGATAGAATGCTTGGAACGATCGGTGCATTGGGATATGCCAAGCCCCCTCTCATCACCGTCGACTGCGGAACAGCGGTGACGGTGAATGCGGTGTCTTCCGACAGACACTTTCTGGGTGGTGTGATATTCGCCGGTTTCTCAACGCAACTTTACGGGCTTGCCAAACAGACGGCTGCGATTCCGGAATTGACGTATACCCCACCTACGGAAACAATCGGTATCAACACCGCACAATGTCTGATGGCTGGCATTACCTACTCGATCGTAGGGGGCGTGCAGCGCGCCATTGAGTCGTTCACGAATACGCTCGAAGCCACCCCGGTACCGATCGTGGTTACCGGCGGCGAATCGCAACCGGTCGTCGATGGACTCACCAGTATGGGGATGAATGTGATCCACCAGCCACATATCGTCACCGAGGGAATTCTCACATTGCTGTCAAAAGCTACGCGCGAAAACCTTCAGGATTCTATCATCGGAAAAATTCCGAACTAACACCATGGGAAAACAGCCCGCGATTGCCCTGCATGGCGGGGCCGGAGATCTGGCCAGATATACAGGAACTGGTCGCGTGCCCGAGGCAGAAACGCTTATGGGAGACTTGGTCGACCGTATGCATGTGCGGCTGATAGCTGGAGATTCTGCACTCGATGTTGCGATAGCTGCCGTTGAGGTAATGGAAGACTGCGGATTGTTTCACGCCGGACGTGGATCATCGCCCACAACCAACGGTCGTGTTGAAATGGACGCGTCCATCATGCATGGCCGGGACCGCCGGGCCGGTGCACTTGCCGTGGCTCACACCCTGAAGAACCCGATCCGCGTTGCTGCTCACATCATGGGATCATCGGTGGTTATGCTTGCCGGCGAAGAGGCGGACGCGCTCGCACAGGACGCCGGATGCGAAGTGATAGGACCCGACTATTTTCTTCCCTGCGACGACGTTGGTGCCTGGCTTCCGTCTTCGGGTACGGTAGGCGCTGTGGTTTTAGATTCTCATGGCGACATCGTAGCCGCCACATCTACAGGTGGAACGCTGCGAAAACGCGCTGGACGGATTGGCGACACACCGGTGATCGGCTCTGGTACCTACGCTGATAATGCCGTTGGCGCCGTATCCTGCACCGGCGTCGGCGAGTACTTTCTCCGAACCAGCGCTGCTTCCCGCATCATTTCCCGCATGCAGTATCTGAACGAAGAGCCCCTTGCCGCATCAATGACCATTCTGTCTGAGATCGAAGCCCTTGGTGGCTTCGGTGGGATGATCGTGCTTGACCGACATGGTCGCGTAGCTATGCCCTACAACACAACGGGTATGTACCGCGCATCGATTGATGCAGACGGAAATCGAATTGTGGGTAGCATTTAACCGGATTGATTGCCCAATTACAGAAGTACCCAATTACAGAAGTACCCAATTACAGAAGTACCCAATTACAGAAGTACTTCTGTAATTCAGTTCTTCGGTAATTCTAGAAAGCGTGCCCTATCCCAATACTCAGCTGCCAATTTGAGGTCATCATAACCCCAACGCGGTCGGTGATCCAGCGTCCCGTGGAGCGGGTTGGGTCATACACACTTGTGGCATAATCAACACGGAAGGGGCCAACGGGTGTTTCGAATCGATACCCAACACCAACGGCAACTACGCTTCCGTAGAGCAGATCATTCGGTGTGACGCTCCCGTAGAGGTCGGTTGTGAAGCGGTTAAAGGAGT
>VEQR01000089.1 GCA_018883125.1 Candidatus Kapaibacterium sp. | reverse complement strand
CGATCATGGCAAGCACTCGAACGATTGACGTGTTCATTCGTTGGTCTCCCTTGTCGAACATGTTGGTACGGGAATCTTCTTTTCGCAGTAGATCGTGCCGTCGAAGTTCCGAATCTTCACCGTGAAGGTTTCCCCAGCGTGGTACGTTCTGCACAATGGTGCGGATTCGAATATCCCTCCGCCCAGGTTCATCGTCCGAAGGGACACTCCACCTGGTCCGGTCACATCCATTATCAGGCCATCATTTCTCGACGGGCAGTTGCAAATCTGAATCCGTGCCCGATAGCAGCAGGCATCGACGGCAGGTGTAGATGAACCGACGGGCTTGACAAGTGTCACGATGACGTCGCTACAGGGTAGTGAGCTGCGGCATACAGCTTTCGCATCAGCCGCAACGTTAACAGCAACTGGAGGTCTCGCACCGAAGGTCTCGCACGGCGCATGGATCCCCGCTTTCGCGGGTATGACGGTCACGGCGCATGGATCCCCGCTTTCGCGGGGATGACGTTCACGGCGCATGGATTCCCGCTTTCGCGGGGATGACGTTCATGGCGAAGCCGTCAGTTCCGTGCCTTCTTTACCTCGATCTGCACAGTGCGGCTGAGGAAGCGTTCCTCAGGAGTGGCATAGGACTCGATACCCGGTGGGAATCGGTCGGTAGTGATGTCGTTGCACTGAATGTCCACCTTTTTACGAAGGTACTTGCGGATCGTCGTGCATACAGACTCGGCGCGCTTCTGCGAGAGCTTCTTGTTGAAGTCGGCATTGCCAAGCATGTCAGCGAAGCCGCGGACGATTACGGTTGAACCTGTAGGGACGTTTTCAACGAAGTTCTTGATCTGTTCTTCGGCTACTGCCGAGATCTCATCGCTGGCTACTTCGAAGAGCGTGAGTGTGAGTCGCTCGAGCTCGGTATTTGAGGTGTCCTTGCGCACGGCAAGTTTGGTTGTGGCGCTTGCCGTTGCACGGCGAATACCATTGATCGTAAGCTCCACGTCAACCGGAACGCCGCTGGTCATTTGTTCTGCAGTCGTGATGTTGAGATCCTGTGTGACCGTTTCCGGGAGCCCCTTGCCGGCCTTCGAAAAGAGCGTCTTGTCGCCCGTGCGTGCCTCTAGCTTCCAGTCCGTTACATACTGCGTGCTCGTACCGGTCGGGTCGAACTGGATGCGTGGAGGATCAACCGTGCGTGCTTCGTTGAATCGACGCTTGGCAACGGAAGCAAGCAGGGACAGGTCGTTCGAGGTGATCTCGACACGACGATTTTCCGCATATCCTTCTTCGGAAAGTCGGCGCGTAGGACGGTCCGGTGCACAGGACCCGGTTGATGCCAATACGGTGATACGACCGGCATCAATGCCCCACACGCGTGTCAGGTAATCCTTGACGGCCATTGCACGCTGCTGGGCGAGATTACAGTCAGAGTTCTCTGTGGTCGGATCGGCCGTCCCCTTCAATTGCACCGTAATCGTCGGGGCGGAGGCAAGGCGCTCCCCGATCACATTCAGAATGTCACGATGCACTGCCGTGGTTCGTGGCGCTACAGCTCGAAGATCGAACTCCTTTGCTGATCGAACTTGATGATACCGCTGCGAGATCGTGATCGACTGTGCGTCGAAGAAGATAGCCGGCAGAATCGGGAGAGCTTCAGTTACGTATTGCGTTGAGACGTTGATGGTGAACACCTCTTTCAAGGAGCCATTTGGCTGAACAGCGCGAGCGGCAATAGCTGCATTGATCACCGGTGCTTTGGGAAGAAACACCGTGTCCGTGCGGTAAGACCGTTCGGTGATCACCACAAGATCGACATCGACGGCTGTGTCGATGACGATACGTTCTGGACCAAGCGTACGGTATTCGTCGGCATCCGGAGCAATGCGCACGATCACCGAGTCCAGAAACTCTTCGCGACGTCGCTCGACGGGTGTAGGGGGCTCAGGAGCATTCAATGAAAAACCGATACTCGCTCCTAGACGCAGCGAATTGGTGCGCCATTTCTGTCCTGTCACAATGTCTGCCGTAGCGATCGTGTAGAGCAATTCCGGAGTGATGACCACGGAGTGATTCTCCGTCATAGGAAGGTCCATGCCCAGCCCGACGACAATACCCATCTGACTGGTATTAACACCCAGCATCTCTGCCCCTGTGGCAACATTGCGCGACCTCTTGCCGTTTTCAAACGTTCCCGTTCCGGGAACGATGAGATCTTCCTGCTGAGAAAACGTCGCCCCGGTAAGAGTGCCCATAGACACACCAGCCATAAAACGCACCGGGTTGGCGATGCGAAAATCCGCAAGGATCTCTCCGCCGACATAACTCATCGACGTGGTCAGCGTTGAGCGCGTAAGGCCTTCCGTGGCGCCAGATACGAAGATCGTCTGATCCTTTACGAACTCCCCAGACATCGGCATGAATGTGCCTCGCAGATTCAGACGGAGAAACTTTGTGATCTCCTGACGAATGACTGCCGACACAGACATGGAAAGAGCAGTTGAACCTTGATACGGCTCGCAGCACATGGGCGCTTGTGGCAGTTGAAAGTTGGCGTCGTGCATGAGATACGAGCCATGAGCGGCAGCACCCACCTGAGTCAGCCAGATCTCCTCGGGTGTTGTCACCTTCCACCACTGTGACCATGATACGACGGGTACAAGAAAGACGACGATGCAGAGCGCAATGGTTCTTGAGATCATGGGTTGCCCCCTTCCATCACCACCGTCGACACCGTTTGAAGAGAGGTGGAAACCGTGGCTAGGGCAATTCCGGAGAGAACCGACGACGGGATGATCCGCTCCATGCGACGTGCAGCTTCTTCAGAACTACTGGTCCTGTCGCTCCAGATCAAACGCCCGCGAAGGTCATACACATTCAGTGTGGCCGGAGCAGACTCAGACAGTTCACAGACGATCCTTACACCTCCGTGAAGGGGGCGAGCGGCGATTGACAAAGGTCCGCCAAGTCCGTTGTACAGACGGGGGCCATCACCCAGACGGCAGATTCCGCGAACAAGAATTGGTTCGCTACGCTTGTCGATCCGCGTTCCCGGACCATTGCCGATCTGATCAATACTCTCGAAGGTGATACGCGTGATACTGTCCTGACCGAGCGTAGCCTGAAACGAGATCGTTAACAACTCTTTGTCAACGGTATCAAGCGGAACCGTGCAGATCAGATACTGAATGCTGCGGTTGACACCGCCCGAATCAGGAATGTTGGATTCGATGGTCGATGTAAATGGTATGCTGGACGTGGTACGGAAGAGGACCGAAGGATTATACCCCAGCTTCAGCTTGACACTGTCGATGTCGGCAAGACCCAGAAACTGAGAGCCCTCGGTTCTGATCGAGATGGTGGTGGTCTCCTTGATGTTGAGCGTATCACCGGAGGCAACAAAGCGCACAAAGGCAGGGGGCGGCGGAGCAATCGAGAACCGCTCACTCGTGTCCGACTGAAGAACGATCGGAAGCACTTGCCAGATGCGAGCGGTAGCATCATTGGATGTTGTCAGTAATCGGTCTCCGGCATTCGACCACCGTGCAACACGCACGGCCTTACCGTGCTGGAATGAGGCTATCGTCGTCTGCTTTGCCACGTCGTGCACACGAGCAAAGCAGTCATCGGAGGCCGCCGCGATCAGCGCTCCATCCGGAGAGAAGCTCACCATACGAATAGCATCGCCATAGCCGCCAAAAGTGGCAAGTCGTTTCCCATCCGCTGCATTCCATACTGTTACCGTCGAATCTGTCATCCCTACCGCCACCATGCTTCCATCCGGTGAAAAGGCCAGACTCCGAACTCCCTCAAGACTGTCTGCAGCGTTCCATATCTCGACTCCGGTGGAGGCATTCCACATACGGATCGACGCATCTCCCCCGATGGAGCAAACGCGTAAGCCATCCGGACTGAACGCTGCCGAGATCACGCCATTGAGGTGACGTCGGAATGCCAACGGCAGGCCGGTCGCACGGGTGTGAATCCGCGCCTCGTCGGCGCTGAGCACGACACGAGTTCCATCGCCATTGATGGCGATGTCAAGCAGAGACGAACCGGCGTTATGGGTTGCACGTATCGTGGTGCTAGGCAGATTATAGACACGCACCCGATTGTCATCGCACTGCGTGAAAAGCCATGTGCCTGTTGGATCAAGTTCAACCTTGGTCACCCAGTCCGGATGATCCAGTGTGGTAACAGCGTTCGTTGCCACATCGACAACCTTCGCAGCATTCGCATCAGAACCGGTTACAATGCGCGTTGAATCTGCACTCCAACGAACGCTGTAGTACTCCGTTCGCCCTGTTGGTAAGTTCACAAGGGGCTGGTCAGAGCTGACTCCGGCATTCCAGATGTGCGCATCTCCGGCGACACTTACAACGCGCGTATTCGCCGGATTCCACCATGCATCGGCCACCGGAGCACTATGCCCGGTGTAGACGACTTGATCAGCAGCGCCTGGTGGACGCAATTGCGAAACCCTTACGCGATAGTTGGCGCCAGGCGCTAGGGGCTTGATATTCCACGCAAAGGCAAGCCCCTTGGCACTATCGGCAATGGTCTTCCATGTTCGCCCATTATCGCCCGTGTATTCCAAGCGCACGGCCACGGAATCTTCAACGCCTATCCACCGCACATCAACGAGCGTGTCACGCGTGGTGTAATAGGTGATGCCGCCTTTGGGAGCAACAAGTTCCAGCACTGGATCTTGTGCCAATAGCCACGGACCCGTTACCAGAGTAACGAGAAAAATCATCAAACGTTGCATGACCCCTTCCCCGGATTTCATAGGCCGTAAAAGTACGATAACACGGCAAGAGTGCGTCGATGTTTTCCGGTTAAAACGGTGCGTTTCCGTCGCCGATCATCCCCGCATCGGGCGGCACGTCAAAGGCATCTCGATGGTAGGTCAGGTCGTGGAACGCCGCAAGCTCCTTCTGATAGAAGAGGCGAATATCTCCGGTCGGACCGTTTCGCTGCTTACCGACGATGATCTCGGCGATGTTTTCCGTTGATCTACCGTCATCGAAGGTTGCGATCTTGTAGTACTCCGGACGGTGAATGAACATCACCACGTCAGCATCCTGTTCAATCGAGCCTGATTCACGAAGGTCCGAGAGCATCGGACGCTTATCGGCCCGTGCTTCGAGGGTGCGGTTCAGCTGCGACAGAGCGATCACCGGAATATTGAGTTCCTTGGCAATAGCCTTCAATGCATGGGAGATTGTTGAGATTTCTCGTTCGCGACTCTCTGCTCGCGGAGCATGCATCAGCTGAAGGTAGTCAACCATGACCATGTCGATGCCGTGTTCCATCTTCATGCGTCGGCACTTTGCACGGAACTCCACCGGAGAGAGCGCCGCCGAATCATCGATGAAGATCTTCGCATTCATCAGGTCGTCGATTCGCGTTACGATCTCATGCATTTCCTGACTCGAGAGGCGTCCGCTACGAAGTGCCTGCAGTCCAACCTGAGCGTCTGCGGAAATAAGACGCAGCACAAGCTGCTGAGCCGACATTTCCAGCGAGAACAGCCCGATCGCCTTGCCACGTCGCGCGGCTTCACGGGCAACCGACAACGCAAAGGCTGTCTTCCCCATCGATGGGCGGGCCGCAACGATCACAAGGTCCGACGGCTGAAAGCCACTCAGCAACTGATCCAGCTGCGTGAACCCGGTTGGCACACCCGTCACCCCGTCGCTATCGCGCGAGGCCATTGAAAGGATTCTCTCAATAGCATCCTTTGTGAGCTTCTTCATGCCCATGTAGGACCGACGCAGACGCTTCTCGGCGATGTCGAAGATGCGTTGCTCTGCACGATCCACTTCGTCGAGCGCGTCAGTGGTCTCGTCAAACGAATCACGGATGATCTCGCCGGCCACCTTGATAAGCTGTCGCTTGAGATATCGCTCCAATACGATGCGCGCATGATGTTCAACGTTTGCGGCCGACACGGTCCGCACCGTCAGCTCGGTGATCGCAAACATTCCTCCTACGGCTTCCAGAGCCCCCTCCCGCTGCAGCTGATCAGCCAGCGAAACAAGGTCAATCGTTACCCCGCGCTCGAACATGGCCATCATGGCCTTGAAGATGCGGATGTGGCGATCGTGATAGAAGCACTCCGCATCCAGGACCTCGACGACCTTGGCTACGGCCTCGCGGTCCAGCAGCATAGCGCCAAGAACCGCTACTTCAGCATCTGTGGAATGGGGTGGTACGTTTCCTATTGGATCTTCGATCGGCAGCACTGATGAGCGCTGCGGGGCGTTCTGACTCATAACTCCAATCTATGGAAAGGGGCTCATGGGATAGGCACAGATTTTCCCCACGACATCCACCGAATCGAAGTTTGCGGGAGGTTCCGACGCAGGACATCCGAGCACGTTGCAGCTATTGCGCAGCGCTATCGTAAATCGCCTCCACAACGCGCATGCGCTCTACGGCTTCGTCAATAGTGGAGATCATTGGGACAACGCCATTGACGGCGTGAACGAAGTGCTTGAGCTCGGTTTCGTAGCTCTTCTTGTAGATCTCGAGATGCGTCTTTTTCTGCGCAGAAGAGGAACTGTGGATGGTGTTTCCGGTGCGTCGGACAAGTCGGTACGGATTGATATAGACGCTGCCCTTTTTGCCGAACACGTTACAGTAATACAAGTCTTCGGCACGCACCAGTGACCAGCTTGCTTCGATCGCGGCAATGGCACCACTTTCGAACTTGAGCATTGCTACAACCACATCCTCCACGGTCTTGGTCTCGTGGTGGAACGTTGAAGCACTCACTTCCTTGAGGGGACCGAAGTTCAGCACCTGGAGCACCATATCAATGACCGATACTCCTAAGTCAAGAAGTACTCCGCCCCCTGACATGTCGGCGTTAGCAACCCAGCGTGCATCAGTAGACCGTTGTTTGACCCAGCCTGCCTTGACGTAGTAGACCTGGCCTATTTCGCCGCGATCAATCGCATTTTTCATGTTGACCACATCGGGGCGGAACCGGTGGTTCATGCCGACCATAACGTGAACGCCGTGTTTGCGGCTGAGGTCACGGATCTTGATCGTCTCATCGAGGGTTCGAGCTGCCGGACGTTCAACAAAGACGTGCTTCCCCGCAGCGATCGCCTGCATGGCAAGAGCCGCATGGGCGTCCGTGCTCGTGGTCACGAAAACGGCATCCACACCTGGTAATCCCAGTGCATCGTCCAGCGAGCGAACGGCATGGGGCACACCATATTTCTCGGCCAGGATACGTGCCTTCGAGATCTGGCGATCACAGATGGCCACGATCTTCACGCTACTCATCGACTTCAGTAGCGGCAGATGAATACTCTGGGCGATGTTGCCCGCACCAACGATCACGATTCCAATCATGACCACACAGAAGGCAAAAACCGTGCCGATGGTTCAGGGGGCCATGGAGAGCAGAGAATCAACGGCAGCAGCAACTTCGCCGGAGGTGATCTCGTTCATGCAACGGAAGTGTCCCTTTGGACATCTGTCCCGTCCGATGTGACTGCAGGGTCGGCACGGCAAACCATCCCGCTCAACAATTCGAACGTCGGCTCCACTGGGAGCAAAACCAAGCTCCTGAACGGTAGAACCAAATATGGCAACCACCGGTATTCGGCGTGCCCGCGCAAGGTGCATCAACGCTGAGTCGTTGCTTACCACCAGTCGGCACCGATCCAATGCAGCAAGGGTCTGCGCGAGGTTACGAGCTCCATCGGCCCGCATCACTGGCACGTTGGCAAGGGACTCGATCTCATCGCAGATGGTCACGTCGTCGGGTCCACCGAGAAGAATCACGTTCTCCTGGTTATCCGCAACCAGATGACGAACCAGTTCCGCATACCCTTGAGTGGTCCAACGCTTCGTCGCATGCCGCGCACCGGGTGCGACACCTATGCACTTCGCGATCGGGTGAACGCCGGATGCGTCATCGGCACTCCATACCTCCGGTCCGGCCTCGTCGTACATCACCCGCAGGTCTCGCACAGTGTTCCAGTATCGCTTGGTAATCGGGGTCACAACTCTTGGTCGACGTTTCAGCCAGACCAAGGCAAGCTTTTCCCAGCGATGCTTGTTGATGCATACCACTTGCGACGCGGCCGGCAACTGCAGCGAAGCAATGATCTGCTTCGATCGACGATTCTTCTGCAGGTCAACGACAAGATCGTAGGGGGCTTGTGCGGCCACCGCAGACAATTCCGAATTGGTGCGCACTTGGCGGTCAATTGCATACACGCTGCGCACTCGAGGATTGTGCGACCATACGTCGGCAAAGCGGGAATCCACCGCAACGTCTATCGCCGCATCGGGGAAAGCCCCCTTAAGCTGACGCACCAAGCCGGAGGCCAGGATCACATCACCAAGCGAGGTCAGGCGAATGAGCAGGATGGATTGCATTACGGGAAAGTTGCGATCTTTGCGCGGCAGAATTCCCGCAACTTACGTGACAATCTCATGCGCTTCTCGGTAGAACAGGACGACGAACTGGTGGTGTTTACACTCAAGGAGCCAACGCTCGATGCCGTGCTCGCACCCGAGGTAAAAAGTGAGATACTCATCATCTGCCAGCCTGCGGTCAAAGCTCTCATCGTAGATCTTTCGATGGTGCAGCTCTGCGATACCCAAGGCCTGTCCTCCCTGCTTCTGGCACGCCGTCAGATGAACGACAACGAAGGCTTCGTTGTCATTGTTGGCGCCAGCGAGAACGTCCGCAACCTCTTCCGCATCTCCCAGATCGATGGGATGTTTGAATTCAAGGAAAGCGTCAGCCAAGCAATCGCCTGGCTTCAGGAGTAGAGACGCCTTCGGCGTGGGGGACGCTTCGCGTGCGAGACCTTCGGTGCGAGACGGCTTCGCCGTGCGAGACCTTCGGTGCGAGACGGCTTCGCCGTGCGAGACCTTCGGTGCGAGACGGCTTCGCCGTGCGAGACCTTCGGTGCGAGACGGCTTCGCCGTGCGAGACCTTCGGTGCGAGACGGCTTCG
>VEQR01000173.1 GCA_018883125.1 Candidatus Kapaibacterium sp. | reverse complement strand
ACACCGATGTGTCCGCTGCCGTTGCATCAATGTCGTTTGCTGGACGTACGGACCGTAGTCTGGTGCACGAGATCGGTGCAGCCGTGGGACACTCGACCAACGATGTCGAAGCGGCTTGGCCGGAGATTGAGCGCGACATGATTACCTCCGCGCGGGAGCTGATACGTCCAGATACAACGATCATCATGGAGGGGGCGCGGCAAACTCTTGAGCTACTTCGTGAGCACGGCGTCGGACATGCCTTGGTGACGGGGAATGTCGAAGAGATCGGATATCACAAACTTGCCATGGTCGGGCTCGACGGGTTCTTTGAGCACGGTGCGTTTGGTGGACACCATGCAGACCGACGCGTTCTTCCGCCCCTTGCCATCGAGAGATACAATGCGGCGAAGGGGACATCCTACACATCACAGCATGCCGTGATTGTCGGTGATGCCGTTGGTGACGTTGAGTGTGCGCGTGCGCATGGCATTCCGTCGCTCTGCGTAACAACGGGCGTTCAGTCATCCGAGACCCTCTCCCGAGCCGGCGCTACGCACGTGGTCGACTCGCTGCATCCTCCAGAACGAACAGCGAATATCATCCGAACACTTCTCAAGTCGTGGTCCGTCATGCCCGTCTCACAGGAACTTCTTGATCATTACCACAACACCCGCTTTGATGTTGATGGTCTCGGCACCATGCGCATCGGACAGCCCCTTCCCCAGGCCATCATCGCCTGGTTACGAAGCCAAGGGGCAACTCAGGCAGCCCTTCTCGGCGCCGAGAACCCTCAGTCAACCCTTACCACAGATGCAGACAATGCGCAGCGCCATGCGCGGCTCATCGAGGAGTGCCGGCAACGCAGCCTCACCTTCCTACCCGCCCTCGGTCTGACCGATGACTGGCGAGAAAACCACCTACTCGTGGCCGGCCTCTCCCGCATCGAAGCAGATGAATTCCGCCGGCGCTATGACCAGACAACGGTCCTGCACGCCACGATCGATGGAACGGTTGAACTGATTGGGTTGGATGACGCTTGACGTCCCTAGTTCCCCGGGCCAAGGCCCGGGGCTACTAAATCAATGGGATGTCTCTCTTTCCCCGGGCCAAGGCCCGGGGCTACTAAATCAATGGGATGTCTCTCTTTCCCCGGGCCAAGGCCCGGGGCTAGTAAATCAATGGGATGTCTCTCGTCTCTTGTCTCTCGTCTCTCGTCTCTTTAAAAAGGCACGTCATCCGTTCCGTCCATCGAACCGGCCTCAGCAGGAGAGATCTGCGAGTAGTCGGCAGATGCCGGGGCAGCCGGAGAGGCAGCTTCGATGCGCCATGCTTCGAGGTTGGTGAAATACACCGTTTGACCTTCGCGATTTTGGAAGGGGCGTCCGCGGAGGTTGAAGAGCACCTTGAGTTGCTGTCCAACACGATAGCTGTCCAGCAGCGCACAGCGGTCCTGGGTGACCTGGAACTTGATGTGCTGAGGATAGTTACCGTCAGCGATCTCGAGCACGAACTCGCGCTTCTTGAATGTGTCCTTCACCTGCTGGGTTTCGGTGAGGTGATGGAGCGTGCCAATGGCTTCGTAAGAGTTTGCCATGATGAGGATCCTGATTAGAGATTTGTGATCAACGTTGGGAACGACGAAAGTACAGAATCGAGTTGAGCAATGTCCTTGCCCCCTGCCGTGGCCATGTGCGGCTTACCGCCTCCACCACCGCCGAGCTGCTTTGCGGCTGCACCAACGAGCTTGCCGGCAGAATGGGATTTGGTAAGGTCATCGGTGACGACGCAGACGAGTTGGACCTTGTCATCGATGACAGACGCAAGAAGACCAATGCCGCCGGACTTGAGCTGCGAACGCAACTCGTCGCCCAAGGTTTTCAGCTGCTCGGCATCGGCAACGTCGATGCGTGCTGTTGCCACCCGGATTCCGCTGACCTGTAAGGAAGCATTAACCATCGAGGGGATGAGCGACTTGAGCTCGTCGGACTTGAGCGCCATGAGCTCTTTTTCGAGCTGTTTGATGCGTTCTGCCTGACGCGCCATGTCATCGCGAAGTACGGCACGCTGCAAATCCAAATCCTTCAGCCACTGCGGAATACTCCGTCCGGCAA
>VEQR01000172.1 GCA_018883125.1 Candidatus Kapaibacterium sp. | reverse complement strand
CGAGTCGATCAAGAGCTTTGCCGCTGAAAGCAAGGGCAATGTGATCTTCCTTGACGGTTCAGCCGAAGGAATGAACAAGACACTTCGCGAAATGATCGCTATGCAGTCTCTCGATGAGCCCCAGGGTTTGACCAAACGCTGAACCGAATACCGGAACCTTCGAGCGGACTTTGCCGTTCTGAGGCAATCGAAGAGGGGCCAATTTTTAGCACCGAAATTCGTCGCCCGCCACGCCGCGGGGTGGCACGGTGTGCCCCTTGCCCACAAAGTGATAACCACGACGTTTTTTCATTAAAGGATCTGCAATACATGGAAAACCACGACGCTTCACAGAACGGCAACGGAAAGTGTCCGTTCACGGGAGGACAGCGCAATCAGACGGCAGGGGGCGGAACACGCAACCGCGACTGGTGGCCAAATCAGCTCAAGCTTAACATCCTTCGTCAGCATTCGACGATGTCGGATCCGATGGATTCGGACTTTGACTATGCCGCAGAGTTCCTTTCATTGAACCTCGACGAGGTAAAGAAGGATATCGCCAACGTGCTGACGACATCGCAGGACTGGTGGCCGGCCGACTACGGTCATTATGGTCCGTTCATGATTCGCATGGCATGGCACAGCGCCGGTACGTATCGTATCGGAGACGGACGCGGTGGTGCCGGCAGCGGCACGCTTCGCTTCGCACCACTAAACAGCTGGCCCGACAATACCAACCTCGACAAAGCACGTTTGCTACTGTGGCCGGTCAAGCAGAAGTATGGTCGCAAGCTGTCGTGGGCTGACCTTATGATCCTCACTGGCAATGTTGCTCTCGAGACGATGGGCTTCAAGACCTTCGGCTTTGCCGGCGGCCGCGCAGACGTGTGGGAGCCTGAGGAAGATGTGTATTGGGGTTCGGAAACGACGTGGCTGGCCGACAAGCGCTACACGGGCGATCGCGACCTCGAAAACCCACTAGCCGCCGTGCAAATGGGTCTGATCTACGTCAACCCCGAAGGTCCGAACGGTAACCCCGATCCGCTTGCCGCTGCACGCGACATCCGTGAGACGTTCGGTCGCATGGCCATGAACGACGAAGAAACCGTGGCCCTGATCGCCGGTGGCCATACGTTCGGTAAGTCGCACGGCGCAGCCGACCCGAATCAATACGTTGGACGTGAACCCGCCGCCGCCTCGATCGAAGAGCAGGCAACGGGGTGGAAGAACACCTACGGCTCCGGTATGGGTGGAGACACCATCACAAGTGGTCTGGAAGGGGCTTGGACAACCACGCCGATCAAGTGGAGTAATAACTACTTTGAGAATCTCTTCGGCTATGAGTGGGAACTCACCAAGTCTCCGGCCGGCGCCCAGCAGTGGCGTCCAAAGGGCGGCGCTGCAGCCGATGCCGTGCCGGATGCGCATGACCCCAACAAGCGCCACGCTCCGATGATGTTGACAACGGACCTTGCCCTGCGTGTTGATCCGTCCTACGAGAAGATCTCGCGCCGGTTCTATGAGAACCCCGATGCATTTGCCGACGCATTTGCTCGCGCCTGGTTCAAGCTCACGCACCGCGACATGGGTCCACGTGCCCGCTACCTCGGTTCGGAAGTCCCCGCAGAAGTGCTCGTATGGCAGGATCCCGTTCCGGCAGTCGATCATCCTGTTGTGGGTGATGCGGAGATCGCTACTCTCAAGCAGATGATCGCCGACACCGGTCTGTCGATCGGACGTCTGGTCTCAACGGCATGGGCATCGGCCTCCACCTTCCGCGGGTCGGACAAGCGCGGCGGCGCCAATGGTGCACGCCTGCGTCTGACGCCGCAGAAGTACTGGGCCGTCAACGATCCGGCTCATCTGTCGTCAGCCCTCGACGCCCTCGAAGAAGTCCAGCAGAAGTTCAACGCCTCCCGCACCGATGGCATGCGCGTGTCGATGGCCGATCTCATCGTGCTCGGAGGATGCGTCGGCATTGAGCAGGCTGCAGCCAAGGCCGGCCACAGCATCACGGTGCCATTCACGCCGGGTCGCACGGACGCATCGCAGGATCAGACCGATGTTGATTCGTTTGCGGTGCTGGAGCCCCTTGCCGACGGGTTCCGCAATTACA
>VEQR01000171.1 GCA_018883125.1 Candidatus Kapaibacterium sp. | reverse complement strand
TCACGTCGTACTCGAAGAGCGACTCCAACGTCACCGCCCCGATCTTGACGAATTCGGCCGATACTCCGGCGTGACGTGCGTTGATCTCCTGTACAAGTGCCGGCGGAAACGACTGTTCCATGCCGAATAAGAGTCCGATCTTGTTCATATGCGTTTCCTAGGTAAGGGGGCTGGGGATGACGCCAAAAATACGCTGAATGTTGCTGTTGAATCAGTTACGTGTACCGAAAGTGTCAGAAATATGGGCTATATTTCTGACGTGTCAACAACACGAAGCAATACTGCATTGGCCATTCGCCAACGCATTGGCCAACTCGACCTGGGGCAACCTGTTCATTGCTCTCGATTTTTCGATTGTGGGACTCGTGCTTCCGTTGACAAGGTGCTCTGTCGGCTGGTCGAAGATGGTTTGCTCGTGCGGGTCTCTCGTGGAGTGTACATGAGGCCGAAGCCCAATCGTTTCGTCGGCACAATTGCTGCTAGTCCAGTAGATGTTCTTCGAAGTATCCTTGCCGACTCTGGTTTGACATTTCAAGTATGCGGGGCTGAGGCCGCTCGTCGCTTAGGACTAACAACGCAGGTTCCCACACAGCACATCTACTACACCACAGGTACAGCTCGTAAGATTCGCATGGGGAACACTGTAGTGCTTCTGCGTAATGTTAGTCCACGCAGACTCTTGCTAGCGGACAGGCCCGCGGGCCTAGCTCTAACGGCCATGTGGTACCTTGGACGAAGCGAGGTCTCGACGTTAATCATCGAGCATCTTCGCATGCAGATCGGTAAAGCAGAGCTTTCTGCCCTACGAGGAGTAGCACACCACTTACCTGCATGGATGAGCACCATACTCGTTGAGCATGAGCGTGAGTACGGAACATAGGACAAACTTCCTATCACTCGATATTGAGGAGCGCGCCGAGATTCTTCAGACACTAGCTCTCGAACTCGGTCGATCTGCCACAGTGCTTGAGAAGGATGTTTGGGTATGCTGGATGCTAAGCAAGCTCTTTTCGCTTCCCTTATCTCATCGCCTCGCATTCAAGGGCGGGACGTCGCTCTCAAAGGTGTACGGTCTGATACACCGATTCTCTGAGGATATCGACATCACGGTAGACCATCGAGACTTCGGTGTGATCACCACAGATAAACATCGACCTCCTTTATTGAGGAGGACATAATGCTCATTCCACGCGGAAAAGCTCTTACGGCGCTGTCGCGCGACTATGAGGCAATGGTCAGCGCGGGAATGTTCACGGTGTCCCCTCCAACGTTCGAGGCGATCAGTCATCGTCTCGTTACGCTCCAGGATGAGATCAACAACAGGACGAGATAAGCGAGCTGAAGGGCTCACTCCATAACGGTGCGCAAGACGAGCCCCTTTTCAGCATCAAACGTTGCATATGTAGGCTGATGACCCAGCCAATGTCCGAGGTTCACATACAGGCCGGAGCCGATCGGGGTGACTTCGGCAACGTGACGGTGGCCCATAACCACAACGTCATATCCGTCGGCGAGGCGGGCTTCGGCAAAGTCCCGCAGACCGTCTCGTTGTCCGTATTCACGTCCACCGGTAAAGTCTCTGCTTCCGTGCGATGTACGCGATGCCAGCGCTATGCCAAGATCGGGGTGGAGCTTTCGATACACCCACTGAGCAAAGCGGTTTCGCAGAACAGAGCGCAGCACAAGGTATCCCGCGTCATTGAGCGCCTTACCGTCGCCGTGCGCAATGTAGAATCGCTTTGAACCGATGGTTGCCGACACATCGCCGAGGATCACCGGGACTTTGAGTTCCTCCTCGAAATACCGGTAGTGGCCGAAATCGTGATTGCCCATGAGGTAGATCAGCTCGATGCCCGCTTCGGCAAGGTCGTGCAGAATGGCGAGCGTGCGCACAAAGCGGGACGGTACCACCGTGCCGTAGTCGAACCAGTAATCGAAAAGGTCGCCAACGATCACGATGTGAGATGACGTCTGCGAGACGTTCCGCAGAACCGACAGAAGACGATCTTCCCGCTGTCGGTCGTCCTGGCGAGCCCCATATCCAAGGTGAACGTCGGACAGGAAGACAACGGACTTGCCCTCCGGAACGTCCAGGGCAATCTGGG
>VEQR01000088.1 GCA_018883125.1 Candidatus Kapaibacterium sp. | reverse complement strand
GCCCGGTAGCGCGCCACTTTGGGGTAGTGGAGGTCGTGGGTTCGAATCCCGCTACGCTGACTTAAACCCCATCTAAATCAATGATTTAGATGGGTTTTTAGTTTGGATATGTGACAGATTTGTGACATAATTGTGCCGGAATAGCCTCGGGCATCATGAAGTTTCGAAGCTCGCTTGAATCGATAACTCATCGAATGAGGTTGTGAACCATATTTTGGTCAATGCTGAGCCGAGCAAAGACCTTATCACTCATTTCATCAATTCGAGGTAAGCATGAACGAGAACCAGATCGCTGTTCTGCAGATGTTGCACTTGGCAGGATTTGTTACAAATGAAAGCTCGATACCCCATCCTTGCGAGTTTCGATGGTGCGTAGTTGCTTGGGTAGAAGAACCGGACGGGGATTTACGTCGGGTGAGGGTATCAATTGGGAATGAGTCAGTAATTGGTTGGTTGACTTACGGAGATCTTTATCAGCTCCCTGATGGAGCTATCGCAGAATATCCAGATTCATTGGAACAAATGCGTGCAAGACAGGCTGCTGAATTCGACAGTCAGGAGGAAATCATTAACAAGGTTCTTGTGCAGTGGGAAAACCAAGTAGGGGAAGTTGAGTGGTGTACCGAAGTGGTACGAGAGTGGCTTAAGACGCGACGAGCACAAACTCGCTCAGGTACTGCTTGACGTATTACATTGCGAAAAGGAGCCTGCTGCGCTGAGTTGCAGATCACACGTGAAGTGTCTGGATCCTGAACGAACATCGCCTCATTTGGGGCCATCTGGCTGTTAGACGGCGTCTGCCGATTTACCCTTAAAACTTTGTCCCATGCTCGACCTCAAACCTTCGCATAAACCCATCAAAGAATACTTCGAAGAGCTCGCCTCGTTCGCCCAACATGGTCAGGTGAACGAGATGACGGTTCGAAATGCCTTTCAGGACGTGCTCCAGATCTACACAAAGAAGCTCGGATGGCAATTCGTAGAAGAATACACCATCAAACGCAGCGGACGCCGCAATGCATCGGTGGATGGTGCGCTCCTTGATCAGTTCTCCCTGCCACGGGGCTTCTGGGAAGCGAAGGACACACAAGACGACCTTGCCATTGAGGTGCAGAAGAAGTTTGCCGATGGATATCCGCAGTCGAACATCCTGTTCTGGCAACCGGGGAGGGCAATTCTGTATCAGGACGGACGCAAAGTCCTTGATGAGGACATTTCGTCCGCCCCGAAGCTTGTAGAAGTGCTCAAGGCGTTCTTCGAGTACGACCAACCCCACATCAAGGAATGGGAACACGCCGTCGAGGAGTTCAAGAACACCATCCCGACGCTGGCCGAAAGTGTACTCAGGATTTTGAACGAACAGCGCCGAACCAACCGCGCCTTTCAAACGGCGTTCGATGGGTTCATGGGTCTGGTGCAACAGAGTATCAACCCGTCTCTTTCTGTTGAGGCCGTCGAGGAGATGTTGATTCAACACCTTCTCACGAGACGCATCTTCACGTCGATCTTCAACGCAACAGACTTCCTTAGCAAGAATGCCGTTGCGTACGAGTTGGAGCAGGTCATCATCACCCTTGTGCAAGGGTATGGGGTAAGTGTTGATGACTTCCTGAAGCCCCTTGACAGGTTCTACAAGGCACTGGAACTGGCGGCAGGTGCAACAGACGACTACTCGCAGAAGCAGACCTTCTTGAACCATGTGTACGAGAAGTTCTTCCAAGGATTTGCCGTTAAGGTTGCCGATACGCATGGTATCGTGTACACGCCACAACCGATTGTGGACTTCATGGTGAAGAGCGTGGAAGCGGCATTGCAACGCGACTTCAACAAGTCGCTCGCGCACGAAGACGTGCACATCCTCGACCCCTTTGTTGGTACAGGCAACTTTATCCTGCGTGTGATACGTGAGATTCACGCGCAGAATCCTGCTGCACTGCGTAACAAGTACCTGAACGAGCTCCACTGTAACGAGGTGATGTTGCTCCCGTACTACATCGCCTGCTTGAACATCGAACACCTCTACTTCGAACTCACGGGCGAGTACCTGCCGTTCCCCGGCATATGCTTGGTGGACACCTTCGAGCTCGTGGAAGACCGTCAGATGGGCATGTTCACGAGTGACAACACCGACCGCGTGCAACGTCAGAAGGATGCACCGATTTATGTGGTGATTGGCAACCCGCCATACAATGCGGGTCAGGTGAATGAGAACGATAACAACAAGAACCGGAAGTACCCTGCGATTGATAAGAGGGTAGAAGAGACCTATTCAAGAGACTCCAAGGCAACCCTTCGCAACGCACTTGCCGACCCATACGTCAAAGCTTTTAGGATGGCGTCTGACAGGGTGTTGTCAAGGGGCGAGGGCGTTGTCTGCTTCGTCACCAACAACGGGTTCCTCGATGGGATTGCGTTTGATGGGATGCGGAAACATCTGCGCAAGGACTTCGACCGTATCTCTATCATCGACCTTGGCGGTAACGTTCGAAAGAATCCTAAACTCTCTGGGTCAACACACAACGTCTTCGGCATTCAAGTCGGTGTAAATATCACGTTGATGGAGCACCACGCCGACCGAGCTGATGGCTACGTGCGGTACGCACGAATGGATGAGTTCTGGACGCGCCACCAGAAGTATCATGAACTTGAGCGTCTTGTGGATGCTTCCTATTGCGAATACTCAGACGTTACCGATAACGCGAAGAACCTCTGGCTTACTGAGGGTATGGCGGACGATTGGGATGAGATGATACCGTTGGGGAGTAAAGAGGGGAAGAGTGGGCAAGCCTCAGTATTGTTCTCAACTTATAGTCGAGGTGTCATTACAAATGGCGATGCATACTGTTGGAATTTCTCGCGAGCAGCGTTGAGCGTGCAGGCGCAAACAATGAATGATGACTATAACAGGCAAAGAGCCACTTGGATTGGACTGGGGTCTCCAAAAGACGTTGAGTCTACTGTTATTGTTGATGAGACAAAGTTGAAGTGGATAAGGAACACAAAGAGGGCGCTTGCAAGAGGGTTGATGCCTGGGAACATTCATACGTCGCTTCGCCAAGGGTTATATAGACCGTTCACAAATCAGGCATACTTCTTTGAAAAGGTCTTCAATGAAGACCGCTACCAATTCCCCCGCATCTTCCCCCTTCCTGAGACGGAGAATCTCGTTGTGTGTCTCAGTGCAATTGGTCAATCGAAGCCATTTCACGCGCTTGCTGTTGATGTGATTCCTGACCTTCACCTCACAGGTGATTCTCAATGCTTCCCCCTCTACACCTACGACGAAGACGGCACCAACCGCAAGGACAACATCACCGACTGGGGTTTAGGGCAATTCCAAACGCACTACAAGGACACCTCCATCACCAAGATGGACATCTTTCACTACGTGTATGGAATCCTTCACGATCCTGCGTATCGCGCGAAATATGCTGCGAACCTGAAGCGTGAGCTGCCGCGCATCCCATTTGCTGAGAGCTTCTGGAAGGTAGCCGAAACAGGCAAGCGTCTCATGGACATCCACGTGCACTACGAAGACCAACCTGAGTATCCGCTCACCGAACTGTGGTCACTCCCCAAGGGCTACGTCCACCCATACGGCCTCGAAGTAACGTCTGTTGACCAAGTACCCGAGCGTGACAGGTTCCGTGTAACGAAGATGAAGCGTGACAAGAAAGACCCCACACGCCTCATCGTCAACGACTTCCTCACACTCGCTGGTATTCCTGAGAATGTAGATGAATACAAGCTCGGCAACCGCTCTGCACTCGATTGGATCATCGACCAGTATCAGGTTAGCACCGACAAACGCTCAGGCATCACCAACGATCCCAACCGTGAGGACGATCCAACGTACATCATCCGCCTCATCAAGAAAGTTGTAACGGTGAGTGTGGAGACCGTGGGGTTGGTGGGGGAGAATTACTGAAGGACGGAATTACTGAAGGACGGAATTACTGAAGGACGGAATTACTGAAGGACGGAATTACTGAAGAACTGAAGAACTGAAGAACTGAAGTACTGAAGTACTTAGGTACTTAGGTGCGTGTTTCGTTGCCCCCTCACTAAACTCGTGGTTTCAGCTCGTGTCGGCGCCACATTAGTATTTATACGGGAAATCAAAAACCTAGCTTTTACGTTACGCCAGCGAGTTTCTTTCGTCGTGCCCATACTCAGGATTCACAGTTTTTGTAGCAGTTTGAGCTGAAATGAATTATGATAAATTGTAATTATTGCGGTGTTACGATCGACCGAATTGATTGCGGTGAAGTTATGATCTACGGATCCGAACTCGTTGCGGTTCACTCTGACTCACTCCACTTCACCATTTAGGGGTATTGCACAATGGAAAGGATCGACCAGCTCGTATCGAAGATGCAGCCTCATGAGCGCATGTTCCATGAGTGGCAGTTCGCTCTCTCGAGACGGCTTCAGCAAATCATGGAAGAAAGGAATCTGACACAGCGAGAGCTTGCCAGGATATCCCAGCTAACCGAGCCGCAGGTATCAGCGATTATTCATCTCGATGCAAACCCGACGCTTGCCGTGTTGGCACGTATTTCTGCACTGTTGAATGCTGATTTGTTCGAATGGATCAATTCTGACCTCCACGTCAAATCCGGCAGCAACGACGTCATAGAACCACCGCACGTTTCGGTGGACGGTTAAGGCTGCAATTCTCCACCGGAACGATGCGAATATTGTCGCTTTGAAGCTCTTCGGCCTGCCTTCGATCTACGCACCACCGTTGCAATGTGGAATCGCTAATGCCAAAATGCAATGCAAAATGGCATTAGCGGTGCCAAAATGAACCGATTGTGACGATCAGTGAGTGACGACGATCATGGAACGCGAATGCGGATCGTGACAACAAATCGGTATGGCTGCCAGGGTTGTCAAATGCCGTATGCCTTGCGGATCATTCCGAAGAACGCATTGTCAGAGAGCACCTTTCGCAGGCGAAGCAGCACCGGAGCCGGATTCCCAACGGGATACCGTAGCTTATTGCTGTTGTCCGAAGATGCATCAACAATAACGCGGGCAACCACTCCGGGATCCACTGCGTCCTTTAGCGCCTTTGCTGCGGCTGCCGAGAACTTCTTCACGAATGGATCGTAGACGCTAGCCTTCGTGGGCAGCACCATCTCGGCGCTACGTCCGGCAAAGTCCGTCTTGATCAGTCCAGGCTCGATGAGTTTCAGTCGAATGTTCAGATCCTTGAGCTCATAGTGCAGCGACTCGCTGAACCCTTCAACGGCCCATTTGGTGGCATGATAGGGGGCATAGAGTGGAAAGGTCATCCTGCCTCCCATGCTGGAGATCTGAACAATCGTACCAGCGCCGCGCGTGCGCATGTACGTAATCGCTTCACGGGTAACGCGCATGAGACCGAGCACGTTTGTTGCGAACTGTCGTTGAAGAGCTTCATCGGAGATCTCTTCGAATACCCCGGCCAAGCCATATCCGGCGTTGTTTACGACAACATCGATGCCACCGAAATCGCGCGTGACGTCACGGAATGCCTCCGTGACAGATGCCTGATCCGTCACATCCAATCGATAGAGCCGGACGCCATTAAGATTCTTCAGGTCTGCAGCTGCATCAACATTCCGCATCGTAGCCGCAACGTTCCAGCCCCTTTGAGAAAAGAGAATTGCGGCAGCCTTACCGATGCCGCTGTTCGATCCGGTGATCAATACTGTCTTTGTGGCCATGTCGGGCCTCCTTTCACGTGCAGATGGTCTGAATCCTTGGTTGTCATCGAACATACTGCGATATTGAGCGTACTATCAACCATAGAGTATAGTCTATGGTTGATGAATAGTTTTCCACAGGCAAGACAACTATGCTCATCAACGAACTCGCCAAACGCACGGGCGTAACTGTGCACACGATTCGATTCTATGAACGCTACGGATTGATCCGAGGACAGCGTAATCCCGATGTCACGTCGAACAACTATCTCCACTATGACGATGAATGTGTAGCCCGACTCGAACTCATTCTTGATGCCAAGTCGGCAGGTTTCACATTGCAGGAGATTGGCGAGATCATCGATGCGTGGTATAAAGACACGTACACGAAGCGAGAGAAGCGGCAGATCCTCGAGCGTAAGATTCAGGCGCTCGATGATAAGATCAAGGAGCTACGGCAGATGAAGAAGATCATCAAGGATTGTCTTGAAGAGATCGCCTCATAATCTATGTTGATGGCCTCATGGGCATCATGAAATCGTGCCGCAGTCAACGTGGCGGCTACGTTGAATTCACACTCGCTTGGATGCATTTAATCCTCAAGAACCAATGCCACAAATGTCTCTGCATCATCGAATGCAGTGGACTCACGTAGAGAGCTCAGCTCTACGGTACCAATGATGTAATCTCCGTCAGTGCTGCGCACATCAATGCGCCTCTGCTTCCATGGGATGGCCTCGATTATTGAACGTGCCCCACGTACGTAGGCAACTACGTCCACATGATTGTTCAGCGTTGGCACTTCGCTCCCTTTGAGCTTTCGGTATTCATAGCGGTAGCCATATCGCAAGGCTGATATGTCACTGAGGACTGCGCTGGCCGTAGGACCTCCGCCAGCCCCCTTACCCACCATGAGCTGTGCCTCAGAGAATGCTGCGTCGAGTCGTACGCCATTTACCTCATGGCTGATAGACGCAAGTGCGTTGCCTTCAGGAACAAATGTTGGTATCGCTACAGCCGAGACACCACCATCACGAATCACCACGCGTGAAAGTAGCTTGACGACCGAGCCCATGGATGCGGCAACTCGGACATCGAAGGGGGCAATCGCGGTGATGCCACGACGCACAACAGAGTTCACATCGATGATGGCACCAAATGCGTGTGCCGTGAGAATCACTGTTTTGAAGGCGGCATCATAGGCCTCGACATCTAACGTTGGATCACTCTCTGCGAAGCCACGGGCCGCGGCCTCACGAAGTGCACTCTCATATCCACCATCAGCGCCACGACGTGTCAGGTGTGTGAGAATGAAGTTCGTTGTGCCGTTCACGATTCCCGTGATCCCCGACAGTAGATCGTTATCGTAGTACTCCTCCAGATTCCGAATGATGGGAATACTCCCACAGGTTGACGCCTCGTAAAGAAGTGGACATCCTGTTTGCCGCTGTAGCTCCAGAAGCTCTGGCAAGCGTGTTGAAACCATGCGCTTGTTTGCCGTGACGACCGCCTTCCCATATTTCATGCTTGCACGTACGATCTCGTAGGCTGCATCAGCGTCGTCTATGAGCTCGACAACGACGTCAACATCCGGATCCTCAATGATATCCGAGGCCGAGTATGTAAATGCCGACGCATCAATAGGCCGCTGCTTGGTGTGGTCCTTAACGCAGATGCGCTTGATCTCGGATTGAAGTCCGGGCGTTCGTCTTAGTACATCATACAGTCCCTGACCTACGGTTCCAAAGCCGAAGAGTCCGATTTGAAGTGGTGATTTCATGTGATTTCCAGAATACGTTCGTTGCGAAGAATGTTTGATAACTGGAGCTGGTCCAGAAGAAATGCATCATGTCCGGCAATGCTTTGCATCTGACGATACGCCGCACGGGGCACCATGTCGGCGATGAGCTTCTGCTCTCGAGTTGGAAAGAGCAGGTCCGTATCGACCCCGATCACGAGTGTGCGCGCCGTGACCGTCTGGAGCGCCCTCTCAACGCCGCCTCGGTCGCGCCCGACGTTGTGAGCATCCATGGCCTTGGATAGGATCCAGTACGAATGGGCATTGAAACGGTGCGTCAGTTTCGCCCCTTGATATCGCTGATAGCTTTCGGCTCGAAATCCATCAATCACGCTATCCTCGTCATGCTGCGTCGCATCGTACTGCATACTCGTGCGATAGGAGAGCATGCCAATGGCACGAGCAGCTTCCAGTCCACGCTGACCAGCCTCGATATCTAACTGCATGAAAGTTGGATCAGCCTCCAGCGCCATACGCTGCGCTGCATTGAACGCGATGCCCCACGGCGAGTGCCTGGCATTGGTCGCGATGGGTACGATGGATTCGATGCGGTGTGGCATCGACACGGCCCATTCCAGGACGTGTTGGCCACCCATAGATCCACCGATGAGCAGTCTGATGCGCTCGATCCCGAGGTACGAGCGGAGTGCGTCGAAGAATCGCACGATGTCGCGCGCGGTCAGGACAGGAAAGTCCAAGCCGATGATCTTGCCGGTCTCGAGATTGATGTCCGTCGGACCCGAAGAGCCGTAGCATGAACCCGGCATGTTGGCACAGACGACGAAGTACTTTGTCGTGTCGATCACACGTCCGGGACCGACGATCTCGGACCACCAGACGTCGGCATCGGCGCTACCGGTGAGCGCGTGGCAAATCCACACCACGTTGGATCCGTCCGCGTTCAGCGTGCCCCATGTGCGGTAGGCCAAGCGCAGCCAGGACAACACCGAGCCCCTTTCCGTAAGAAAGGGGCCGGTGTTAAATAGACTAGTTCTCATTTCGATGCCTCAAGGGCTTGCTCGATATCGGCCTTGATGTCAGCGAGGTGTTCGATGCCCACACTTACGCGCAGTGATGCCGCAGACACACCGGCCGCGCGCTGCTCTGCTGCGCTAAGCTGCTGGTGCGTTGTGAGCGCGGGTTGTATGATGAGCGTCTTGGAGTCGCCAACGTTTGCCAGGTGCGAGATGAGCTTGAGCGCATCAACAAGGCGCCGCGCACGCTCTGCTCCGCCCCTTGGCTCAAATGACAGGACGCCGCCGAAGCCGTTTCGAAGATACTTGTCGGCCAGCGCGTGATACTGGCTTGATGGCAGTCCCGGATAGTTGACGTATTCGATCTCAGGATGCTGCTCTAGCCATGTTGCAAGCGCCAGGGCACTGTCCACCGTACGCTGCACGCGCAAGGAGAGCGTTTCCAGACCCTGCAGCAGCAGCCAGCTATTGAAGGGGCTCTGACATGGTCCAAGATCGCGAAGCCCTTCAACACGTGCGCGGATGATAAAGGCGATGTTTCCAAATGGTCCGTCCGCGCCAAAGACATCCCAGAAGCGCAGGCCGTGATACCCTTTGCTCGGTTCGGTGAACTGAGGGTAGCGGCCATTGCCCCAGTTGTAGGTTCCGGCATCGACGATCACGCCGCCGATCGTTGTGCCGTGGCCACCGATCCACTTTGTTGCACTTGCCACTACGATGTCGGCGCCATGATCGATGGGAC
>VEQR01000087.1 GCA_018883125.1 Candidatus Kapaibacterium sp. | reverse complement strand
AGCACATCCAATGTGGGGTTTTCTTTGCCCAGCTCCAGTAGTGAGATGTAGTCGGAGCTGAGATGTACTTCGGCAGCCAGCATTTCTTGTGTCCATTTCATGCTCTGCCGGTGGCGACGCACATTCTGTCCTATTACCCTGCTTTCCTCTCGCATATCCCCATGCTACCGAGAATTGAAAGTCAGCCATTAGACCCAAAGAGCGAATATTGTTACAGTATTTTCGGGTCACACACACCCAACCCACGCATCCAAATGTTTGTAGCTGTCATCAGTCATCAGTCATCAGTCATCAGTCATCAGTCATCAGTCATCAGTCATCAGTCATCAGTCTCCCGCCCCCTTGTTACCTTCGTAAATATTTCAGGAAAGATCAAACAGCATGAATGATATTGTTTGCCCCAATTGCCACAAGGCCTTTAAGGTGGATGAAGCAGGGTATGCGGACATCCTTAAGCAGGTTCGTGATAAAGATTTTGAGAATGAGATCCGCACTCGACTCGAGATCGCTGAGAGGGAAAAGAGGACCGCAGTCGAGTTAGCAAAAGCACAGCTAACCAATGTTCTCCAAGGAAGCCTCTCTGCCAAGGAGACGGAGATCTCGGAGCTTCGATCGAAGATCGACAGTATCGAGCTGGAACGCCAGCTGGCCGTTACGATGGCCACGCGTGACCTGGAATCTGAGCGAGACAAGCTGGCCAATGAGATACAGCAGCTCAAGAAGGAAATGCAAAGCACGGTCGCACTGACCCAGGCGAAGCATCAAAGTGATCTTCAACAGTCAGCCAGTGAGAAAGATCGTCAGATCCAAGAGCTGAAGGGGGCTGTCCGCGAACTCGAACTTTCAAAGTCGCTGGCCGAAAAAGCGCTGACGGATAAGTATCAGATTCAGATCAAGGATCGTGATGACATGATCGAACGTCTGCGCGACCTGAAGACAAAGCTCTCTACAAAGATGGTGGGCGAAACACTGGAACAACATTGTGAGATCGAGTTCAATCGAATCCGTGCAACAGCCTTCCCGCGCGCCTATTTCGAAAAGGACAATGATTCGCGCACAGGCAGTAAAGGTGATTACATCTTCCGTGATACCGATGAATCGGGCACAGAGATTGTGTCGATCATGTTCGAGATGAAGAATGAGTCAGATCTGACTGCCACGAAAAAACGAAACGAGGACTTCCTCAAAGAGCTGGATAAGGACCGGAGCGAAAAGGGCTGTGAGTATGCAGTACTCGTCTCGCTCCTCGAACCTGAAAGCGAGCTGTACAACACCGGCATTGTTGACGTGTTTCATCGGTTTCCGAAGATGTACGTCGTCCGTCCACAGTTCTTCCTGCAGATTATCACCCTTCTCCGAAATGCTGCGATGAATTCTCTGAAGTACAAGTCCGAGTTGGCACTTGTCAAGGCACAGAACATCGACATCACCCGATTTGAAGACGACCTTGACGCGTTCAAGGATGCGTTCCAGAAGAACTATGATCTGGCGTCTCGTAGATTCAAGTCGGCTATCGAGGAGATCGATAAATCCATCGATCACCTGCAAAAGACAAAGGATGCGCTGCTCGGTACCGACAGGAATCTTCGTCTTGCAAACGATAAAGCGCAAGACGTAACGATAAAGAAGCTGACAAAGGGCAACCCAACCATGTCGGCCAAGTTCGCCGAGGTGAAGTCACGTTCAGTCGATGGAGAAGCCCCTTCAACTGAATGAGGCGACGTCCCCCTGTACCTCCGTACTTCAGCCACTCCGTACTTCAGTCATTCCGCACTTCCGTCATTCCGTACTTCAGTCATTCCGTACTTCAGTCATTCCGTACTTCAGTCATTCCGTACTTCATCTCAGCTCGTTTCTCTCAGCAGCGCCTGACGTTCGATCTCGAGCTGGCGGATGCGGCGCTCAAGCGTGTCGAGTTCCTCCGGCATGGAGTCGATCTCAAGGCGCAGCTTCGATGCTGCCTCGTCGACAAGGTCAATGGCTTTGTCGGGTAGGAACCGGTCAGTGATATAGCGGTTTGATAGTTGTGCTGCAGCAACGATGGCGGCATCGGTAATACGTACGCCGTGGTGAACCTCGTAGCGCTCCTTTAGGCCGCGGAGGATGCTGATGGTATCATCCACCGTTGGTTCGCTGACGAACACCTTTTGGAACCGACGTTCCAGGGCAGAGTCTTTCTCAATGTACTTTTGGTATTCATCCAGTGTTGTTGCCCCAATGGCGCGCAGCTCGCCCCGCGCCAATGCAGGCTTGAGGATGTTCGCGGCATCCATAGCTCCGCCGGTAGCACCCGCACCAACCAGCGTATGCAGCTCGTCGATGAAGAGGATGAACTCTCCATCGGAGTCGGCAACTTCCTTGACCACGGCTTTGAGGCGCTCTTCAAACTGGCCCCTGTACTGCGTTCCGGCAATGAGTGCTCCCATATCGAGAGAGAACACCGTCTTGGTCTGGAGCGACTCCGGAACGTCTTGCGAGATGATGCGCTGGGCGATGCCTTCTACGATGGCGGTCTTGCCAACGCCGGGCTCGCCGATCAGCACAGGGTTGTTCTTTGTCCGACGCGACAGTACCTGCAGCACCCGGCGGATCTCGTCCTCGCGTCCGATGACCGGGTCGATCTTACCCTTGCGCGCCTCATCATTCAAATTTCGAGCGTACTTCTCCAGCGACTGATACGTTTCCTCCGCATTCTGCCCGGTAACCCGTCGGTTGCCTCGGATCTCCTTGAGCACTTTTAGTAGCGCGTCGCGACTGATCCCCGCATCGCGCAGGTATTGTCCGGCAGAGGCCTTGGTTGACACCAGTCCAAGTAGCAAGTGCTCGGTGCTGACGTATTCGTCGCCAAGCTTGGTTGCTTCCGACATCGCATCCTGAATCACTTTTTGCGTGTCGTTGGAAATGTGCGTACCGCCCGCCCCCTGCACTTTAGGTAGTGTCGCGATGGCGTCCTGCACCTTGCTCGCAAGGTACTCTGTGCGCACCTCTGCCTTTGCCAGTACTGGACGCACGAGCCCGTCTGCATCCGCTACCAAAGCCGACAGCAGGTGAAGGGGCTCAATGGCCTGGTTGGTATGGTCTGAAGCAATCTGCTGAGCGTTCTGCAGTGCTTCCTGCGCTTTGACGGTAAGCTTGTTGAGATTCATAGGTCACCTGTTCTTGGATCGCTCAAGACGGATGACCCTGAACTTCATTTGGCGAGGATGGCACGCAATTCGTTCGATGCACGCTCAAAATCGGAGGGTTCAACGCCAACACCCGGACGAAGCGGGTCATCAAGTGCGAAGATGAGAGCCAGCACAAGCGCGAGCATGAAGGTAACGAGCCACGTATAGGCTAGATGGATACGAAACTGCTGCATGCCAAAGAACCAGAGGAAGAGCACAGTTACTGCGCCACCTATGAGCAGGACTACCTTCAGGAACATGCTCATGTGGTCTCCGGTTGCGGCCTGCCGTTCATACCGCTCTGACGAGAGATCGGACATACGTTCAAGTAGCGTCATGTACACACTCTCTTGCCGTGCGCCTACAGGCTCGATGGAGCGCACGATACGCCACATCGATGCCAAATGGATGCGATGACCGGTCATATGATCCTCCTGCGCTCCGAGTCGCCACTCCACAGTGCGAACATGATCCGAGTATCGCAGACATGCTTGCGTCAGAGATTGAGCCATCGCCGAATCAAAGGCCGTGGCCAACTGAGCCACGTCAACAAGAAGGGCAGACTCACGAACGGATGCTTCCGAAACGAGATCGCGACGTGTCTGGCCGTGACTGACGAGTAGGCCGAGGATGACAGCATATAGCACACCGAATGTGGCGTACACGGCCGCCGTAACCTCGTTGTGCTCGGTAAGGGGCAAAAGGTGCGCACGTTTGCGGAAGAGAGCATGCACACCGGTGGCAGCCAAAGCCACGACCATGCTTCCGAGAATAAAAAGCCAGAGTTCCATCAGTATCGTACCTCGTAGGCAAGAATAGGTTGTGAGCGTCCGCGAATGGCAGCCGAACCGATGGGCTCGTAGCGCACGTCGTTGGTCGGACAGGACTGCAGGACCTCGTCGCTGATGACAATGCCAAGTCCACGTTCCTTTGAGAGACTTTCCAGACGTGAGGCAACGTTAACCGTGTCGCCGATGACGGTGGTGTCCATCCGGTGAACGGATCCAACGGTGCCGAGGATAACATCGCCGTGATGTATGCCGATGCCGACCTTTACGTGCGGTATATCGTTGGCTGCGCGCTCACTATTGAACGCGATAAGGGCACGCTGAATCTCCACGGCCGCGTGCACGGCGTCGGACGGTGTTCCAGGGAAGAGAGCCATTACGGCATCGCCGATGTACTTGTCGATGAAGCCTCCATGGGCACGGATGATGGGCTCCACGATTCGAAGGTAGGCGTTCAGGAAGGAGAAGGTCGCATCGGCCGGCAACGCTTCCGAAATCGTGGTGAACTGACGAATGTCGCCGAACAACACGGTCATCGGTAGTCGCACAGCCATGCCTGACGTGATGTCGCCGATGGAGCGCTCACCAAGGTGATGCAGAAACTCCGCAGGAACGAAACGCACCATGGCATCAAGGAGGCGCTGCTGTGCATCGTAGAGTCGGGCATTCTCCAGAGCCACTGCCACGTGACCGATGAGAAGGCGGATCACGCTTACACGTTCACTCGTGAAGGCATTCGACGTGAGGTTGTTCTCAAGGTACAATGCACCGAGCGACGAGCCGCTGTGGGCAATTGGCAGTACCATAACGGAGCGCACGGAACGGTGTGCAACGTCAGGGTCATGGCTGTACCGATCGGATGTTCCTGCATCCTCAATGATCAAGGGTTCGTTTGTACGCACGGCATCTTCAACAGCCAATTGCACGAATGGCGTCGATCGATTGATCTGACTGCCGAGTACCATGGTGCCATCGGCATCGGACTCCGCGCTGACGGATACGTCGTCCTCGTTGCGAGTGAACAGGATCACCCTCTGTGCACCGGCATGCTGCTGCACGAGAGTGAGAAGAGTGCGCATGAGCCCCTCAAGACGGATCTCAGAGGTGATGGAGGTGCTTGCTCGAAGCACGAGGTCAAGGTCGATTACAGATGCATCGCGGTGAGTGGATGTTTGCACATCTCGCCGGCCGGTGACCCTCTCCGGCGTGCGACCACGGAGTCGGTCTGCGGCGATCGTCGCACCAAACCCGCCGAAGGCCGAACACGCGAGTTCGCGATAGGATTGCGCAGCCTCGGGCATACCCGTACGATCACACACCATGGCGAGCCATTCGGCAATAAATCCGGACAGCAGGAGATTCTTCTCGGCACGCGCCATAGTGAGCGCTTCAACGAAGGCATCCCGAGCTCCTGACATGTTGTTGGAGACCGACGCTACGAGCCCGCTTATGAAGTGCGATCGCGACCGGCAGGCGGGTGACAATGCGGCTGCCTTCCAAAGAAATGTGGCATGCTTGCGAAGTGCCGATGCGTTACCGCTCTTTGCGGCAAGGATGGCACGCAGGACGGCGATCTCAATGCTGAAGGGCTGACCGGCGGTGGCGAATTCCCATGGATGCAGGCGGTCGCTGGCCGAACGTGCGTGTTCAAGGTCATCGGCGAGCACACTCACCAGAAGCAGCTTCCAGTACCACTCACTGAGTCCGGCAGCGTTTCTGCTCGAGGTGAGTGCTTCCACATGTTTTCGTGGGTCAAAATCCGAACTCGCCAGGTCGTCCTGCAGATGGACCTCACCACGGAGGGCAAGGGCGAGCCTGTGTGCCTGGCTGTGGAAGAGGCTAACGATAAGGGGTGGTTCCTTTTCGGACGGAAACAGGTCCCGGACGACGTCCCATCGTTGATCAAGGCATGACAGTACCTCCGCCATGGGGCGTCCTTGGAAGAGCAGATCCTGCACCTCATGGCCCATGGCATAGCCAGCATAGGTCCCGTCCGATGCGCGTATGGACGCATCGAAGGCACGGCGAATGATGGCCAGGGTGTCCGCAGCCGGACGTGTCCAGATCGTGGTCGTAGCCCCAAGGACGAACAAGGCCATGCCATGTGTTCGCGGGTGCGAGCCCCGTTCAGCAAGGTGTTCGGCGATGTCGGCAAAGCGAGCCCCCTGACGCTTCAGGCCCATGAGCGTGAGAGTCATGGCGTAGAATGCCACGGAGTCGATGGACTCATCGTCGAGTCCGTGCATAAAGGCAACACGAGCGCGTTCAAGACCCGTCACCGCGATCATGAGCGTGGATTCGTAATAAGCGCTCGTTGAAATACCATCAAGGATGCGGAGTGCTCGGCGTGCTCTCTCGTTGCGCAGCGAGGCATGATTGAGCAGGTCCTCCGGACGCCGACCACGAAGGGCGAAGCGTGCGCGGATGAATGACCGCAGTACATGAAGATTCGTCGGCGTCGAAGGAAGCTCGATACCCAACTCGCGAAGCGCGAACACGCCATTTCGGAAGGCTGTCGGCATGTCCCCGACCACGGTCTCCAGGTCCATTCGAGCACCGAACAGGTCGGCACGATGCAACGGATCCTCGGTCACGCGCACAGCCTCGAAGAGCAGTGTGCGAGCCCCCTCCACATCACCGAGGATGCCCTTGCATTCTGCCAGCAGGAGCGTCGCCTCGTGGCGGACCAGTTGATGACCGCTACCGCACGCATCGAGAAGTCCGAGCGTGATCGTTGCATACTGTGCGCACGCGGCGAAGGCTGCGCTGCGTCGGCTCACGCGCGCAGCAAGGAGATTGCGCTCAGCAAGGAGTATCCGCTCGGTGTCATGTGTGAGCAGAGATCGCGCGGCATTGCCGTGGTGGACGAGTTCGAAAATCCTGAACTCAGGTCCACGCAACGGCGTTTGCGCAGCGATGCCATCGGCGATCCGACGATGGATCGTGGCGATTAAGTGCCGGTCGATACCGTCGAGGGCCGCATCCACCACGCGATCATGCATGACGTGGTACGTGCCATCATCGCGATGAAACAGCATACCCTCATTGGCCAGGACGGCACAATGCGTCGTGACGATGCTAACGGGCAGTTCACGAGCCTCCGCAAGGTCTTCGATCTCAAACGACGCACCGACACATACGGCCACCACGAGGGTTGACCGCAGATCTTCGGAGAGGCCTCGTACATGATCGATGAGGTAATTGGATAAGGAATCGGCCAAAACGAGACGCGTCATGGCTTCGAGGTCAAAGACCCACTGCGACGTCGCAGGATCGAAGCGTATGGTGCCCGTGTGTCCGCAATGGCGAATAGTCTCGCCAACGGCAAGGGCATTGCCCCGCGTTGCGCGATGAATGAGCGTTGCCGCCTGATCAAGTCCGCCCGGACGCGAGCGAAGTGCGGCTGCGAGCACGTCGGACACCGCCGTAACGTCCAACGCCGGAACCACCACGACGTCGGTCGGCACACCAATAGCGGCACCGAACGCGATGAGTGCATCAACGATCTCATCGCTCCTTGCTTCGCCGTCACGTACGCTACAGATGAACGACAATGCATGGTCTTGCGAGGACTGCACGACCCGTTCGATGAGGTCCATCGAAAAGCCGTCGGCCCACTGCACGTCCTCAAGAACCAGAAGTATTGGCGCCCGGTGGGGTGCGATAGCACCGGCAAGAAGCTCCATTGCCCGCAGACTGCGTGCCCGGGCCTCGCGTGGGGCGAGCTCAGGCAGGGGGCCGGCATCATCCAGATAGGGTCGCAGTTCAGGGAGGTTCGCCGTCACCACTGCCTCAGCGCCGCGCAGTCGTTCGCTAATATGCTCGCGCCAGTGCCTACGCTCCTCACCCTCGAGCGTGGTGAGGAACGACAACGATTCCGTTAGAGCGGCCGTGATAGCCGAAGCAGGCTGACCTCGGTCAACCCGATCGTAGGCGCCCCGGCCGACATGGTCGCCGCGACGCGCTGCGCGGTCGGCGGCGGCGCGCACGATGGCGGACTTCCCGATGCCGGGCTCTCCGCGCAGGATGACGATGCGCGGTGACGCTGGCGCAATGCTCGCCGGAACAAGTCGATCTATAATGGCATCACGTCCGGCAATGACGTTGGGGACCACGATGCGTCGCACGGAACCGGCCCCGCGAAGGACTGGAAGTGGTGCACCGGAACTACGGGCAGTCCTCAGCGCCATGAGGTCCTCCAGGAGGCTTCCTGCCGACGCATAGCGTTCGTCGGGATCCTTCCGCAGAAGGATGTCCACAAGTCCATCAACTTCGAGCGGCATGTCCGAACGCAGGTCCCGCACACGCGGAGCTCGCCGTGCGATATGCGCGTGCAGAAGTTCGGACGGGTCGTCTGACACGAATGGCGGACGTCCGGTGAGCATAGCAAAGAAGACAGCGCCCAGGCCATAGAGATCCGAGCGTGCATCGATGCGTCGATTCATACGCCCCGTCTGCTCTGGCGACATATACAGGATGGTCCCACCGGCACTGCGGTCCACCGATGCTGATCCATCGGACTCCATTCGCAGACCGAGTCCGAGATCGATCAGGGAGGGGGCGAGCATCCCCGCATCTAGGAGGATATTCTGGGGAGCGATGTCTCGGTGAAGAATGCGCGCCTCGTGCAGATCCGCAATGATGCGTGTGAGTTCCGTGGCCACCATGAAGAAGGCATCAAGCGAGAGCGGACCGTCGGCAAGGCGATCGGATAACGTGAAAGCGCCACCATCGTGCATGACGATGTATCCGTCCGGACCATCAAGGGAATCAACGATCGGAGGAATACCTCGGATGTGCAGTCCGGTTGCGATGCGGAGATGATTCTGCAGGCGTTCCCGTGCGATGAAATCATCGGTGGCACGGAGACTCTTGATAACTACCGGCAAGCCGTCCACCAGACGTTCACCGCGGACGATCCGGCGTTGTGGCCCATCGGCAAGGATCTCGAGAGCTCTATAGGCGGAGGGGATCATCAGGACTCGTAGGCGATGACAACACCGCGTCGATGCGCATGAAGAGCACCAACGTACCAAGCATCATAGATGGTGATGATGGCGGCGAGGAGATGAATGAAGTACTTGTCGGGATAGTGCAGCAACATGAATACGCTGATAAGCCCCGTTCCAAGGAACTTCAACCATGCGATTGCTATCGAGTAATGGTCACGGTCACGAACACGATAGAAGTTTACAACGTACAGCACGCTGATGATCGTGTTGAGCAGGTAGGCGGAAACGGCGCCGATACTTGTTTCGTACCCGGCATGCTTCATGAACCAATACGCAGCACCGAACGCTACCGTGAGTAAAACTGCATAGATCGGAAAGTACCGTCGAAGCGGTGGCAGGAAGGTGTCCTCACGTCCATACTTCAATAGCATCGCCCAGATGAAGATGTCGAGAAAGAACCACGCTCGATACCCCCACAACATGAGGGTAC
>VEQR01000170.1 GCA_018883125.1 Candidatus Kapaibacterium sp. | reverse complement strand
CTGGGGAATATCGTCTGAAGAATGGGCGTTCATTGACTCGAAGATCAAGTCTGTTGAGCATCGTTCGGATGAAGCGACTACAATGATGTCAGATAGCGATGAATGATTCGTTGTTGCACTTCGGTTAGTTGGAAAACTACTATGACATTGACTGACATCGACACCATCCTCGCCCCCAAACCTGAACCGCGTCTGCGCATCTATGCGTATGAGATTCACAGTGACTCTCATGCTGGGCTGCTGAAAATCGGGCATACAACGCGTGATGTAAAAACACGCGTAGAGGAGCAGTTGACGACTGCCGGCATCACCAACTACACCATCCACGTTGACGAGTCGGCAGAGCGGTACGATGGTTCATTGTTCCGTGACTTTGAAGTACGCAAGGTACTCCAGCAAAAGGGGCATGAAGTTGCAATGCTGGAGTGGATGCGGTGTTCGGTCGAAGATGTACATAATGCTATCGCCGAGCTACGAGCGGGTCTGACGTATTCGGGCACGCACCACGCCAACTACAAGATGCGTGCGGAGCAGGTAAACGCTGTAAACCTGACACATGCCTATTTCGTATCGCGAATTGCAGCTGATATGCATGCAGTACCGCACTTTCTGTGGAATGCTAAGATGCGGTTTGGCAAGACGTTCACATCGTATCAGCTTGCCAAGAAGATGGGGGCAAAGCGGGTGCTGGTGGTGACATTCAAGCCGGCCGTCGAAGACGCATGGAAGACGGATCTGCAGCAGCATGTTGACTTTGATGGCTGGCAGTACTATTCCAAGAGCACCGACGGTGATCCGAGAACCGCGAATCCACGCAAGCCCCTTGTCTACTTTGGATCTTTACAGGACCTGCTTGGCAGGGACGATGCCGGGAATATCAAGGCTAACAACGAATGGATTCATGAGTTGCATTGGGACCTGGTGATCTTCGATGAATATCACTTTGGGGCTTGGCGTGACAGCGCAAAGGAATTGTTCGAAGGCGAGGAAGAACGCATTTCGAGACAGGAATCGCTCTTCGAGAACGAGAAGAAATTCAACGAGCGTATTGCCGACCTCCAGGAGGTGATGGAATCGGAATCCACACTCCTGCCCATTACAACGCGTGCCTACTTGTACATGTCGGGCACACCGTTCAGGGCACTGAGAAGCGGTGAGTTCATCGAAGAGCAGATATTCAACTGGACCTATACCGACGAGCAACGGGCAAAGCAGGAGTTTGCGGTAAAGTATCCCGATAGGCCCAATCCGTATGCATCGTTACCCGAGATGCGCCTCTTGACCTATCAGATGCCCGACGAGCTGCTTGCCGTAGCCAGTGGTGGTGAGTTTTATGAGTTCGATCTGAATGAGTTCTTTTCGGCCACAGGGAGTGGGAAGGGGGCAGCGTTCAACCACAAGAATGAGGTACAAAAGTGGCTGGACATCATCCGTGGATCGTATGCGCCGCACATCTACGACAACCTCAAGGCTGGATCACGTCCGCCCTTCCCATACTCCGACGTGCGCCTGCTGCCATACCTCAATCACTCCTTCTGGTTCCTACCCAACGTTGCAGCATGCGATGCCATGGCTAACCTGCTGGCAGAGAAACACAACACGTTCTGGCAAGATTACACCGTTGTGGTGGCGGCAGGGACAAAAGCAGGTATCGGTCTTGCGGCATTGCCACCTGTGCGAGAGGCCATCGGAAACGGCTACAAAACCAAGAGCATCACACTTTCATGCGGAAAGCTGACAACCGGCGTTACGGTTGCACAGTGGTCGTCGATCCTGATGCTCCGCAACCTCACATCCCCGGAGACATACTTCCAAGCGGCGTTTCGTGTGCAGTCTCCATGGGTGATCAGGAACCCAAATGGCGACGATCCTAACGAGGAAGAAATCCTCAAGCCGATCTGCTACGTATTCGACTTTGCCCCTACGCGGGCGCTGCGACAGTTGTCGGAATACGGAACAAATCTCTCGCCGCAGGAAAGCAATCCCGAGCAAGCCGTCAAGGACCTAGTGTCGTTCCTGCCCGTGCTTGCCTATGACGGTGCAAACATGGTGCAGATCGATGCGGGGGCCGTGCTCGATATTGCAATGGCGGGTACATCGGCAACCATGCTTGCACGGAAGTGGGAGTCGCCGTTGCTGGTGAACGTCGACAACGAGACGCTGCGT
>VEQR01000169.1 GCA_018883125.1 Candidatus Kapaibacterium sp. | reverse complement strand
CCATGCGATGCTGGGTGGAGTATTATTACAAAATGTGGCAGCGTCATCCCGAGGGCCCCGAACGCAGTGAGGGGGCCGAGGGACCAACCTCAGTACCTCAGTACCTCAGTACCTCAGTACCTCAGTAATTCAGTAATTCCTTCAGTACCTCACTTCGTTCCGCAGTTACAGCTGACCGTCAGCGAAGCCTCATTTGAGGTGACCGAACAGCTGCCCGATGTGACAACGCAACGGAAAGGGCCTTTGGTGCTATTCGTGGCGGACTCGATGGTGAGCTTTGACGAAGTGATGCCAAAGAAACGCGGATCGCTGGCAATGTTTATCCAGGCGGAGCCATCGTTGCGTTGCCATTGATAAGTTGTATTTGGGCTTGTGGAAACACCAACAGTCATCGACGCCGATTGACCGTCCTTTACAGATGAGCCTTGAGGCTGCGAGGTGATGGCTAAGGGGCATGTGTTGGCGTCGATACCCAGAAGTGTACCAGCGGCATTCCCATTTCCCTTGTCAGCAAAGTCATTGCTATTCGAAACAGCAAACCCACCTAACAACGTCCCACCGTACGGGGCGGAGACAACGGCGTAGCATTGCTCGTCACTGGTTCCTCCAATGACTCTCTTAGTAAGTATGTTTCCGCTCGCATCAAGTTTTAGATAGACGATGTCTATCCCTCCGCCCTTCGTTAACCCCTGAAAGTCGCCATCATTTGATTTGGTGGATCCCGTCACAACGATCTCTCCGTTGGAAAGTTCGCAGATAGCGTTTGCATCGTCATGATTCGTTCCACCGTAGACCTTCCTCCAAAGAAGGGTTCCGCTTGCATCGAGTTTGATCACAAATATGTCTTGTGCCTGTTTGGAGAGTCCTGCGAAGTCACCATCGTTGGAAGTAGTTGAACCGCAAACAAGGAACCCTCCGTCTGCAGTTCTTACTATGCCGCGTGCAACATCAGCCCCATTGCCACCAAATATCTTCTTCCATTCCACTGAGCCATCGGCAGCTACCTTGAAAACAATGATGTCCTGTAAATAGGCATACAATGAGTTTGTATAGCCACCTGTAACACCGTTTAAATCACCATCACGCTGCGAGCATCGCGTATTGCAAAGACTTGACCCAGCTACGACCACCGAGCCGTCGGGAACCGGAGCTATCGCATTCCCCTCCTCATCACCATTGCTACCGAACAACATCTTTGAAGTAATTGTCCCCGAAGCATCCATCCGAACGACAAAGGCATCCGGGTTACCTACGCCGGAAGCAACATGATTCATATTGAGGAAGTCACCTGAATTACTTTTGGTCGCGCCGGCAACGACAATGCTGCCATCATTTGTCACGGTTGTCGCATAAATCGAGGTACCAGGATCTCCGATGAGTTTGGTCCACGCAACACTTCCTGCCGAATTTAGCTTGATCACCAAACCGGCGCCGAATGTTGAACCGAAGCCTGAACCGCAATAGTTCAGATAATTGAACTGGCCCGATTCACCACCAACAGCAAATCCACCATCAGCGGTGTTGGCAATAGAAAGAGCAAGAGCTTTTCCACCCATACTTCTGGGCAAACAATCGCCAAGAGTCGTGGTCCACTTAACATTACCTTGAATATCAAGTTTTATAACGTTGAGATAAGCCCACGACAAATTGTACCAACGCACCCCGTCTGCAGTGTACCCTGCAGTAACAATTCCGCCGTCAGACGTAGTGACGATTCCTCGAATATCTGTGCCAATGTACTTCTTCATGGTGATTGACCCCTGGCCCCATGCCGCATGGTCCATCGCAAACACTACGGAGATGGCAACCAGTATGCGTCCGCCACTCCGCGTACGGAGTGCCGCCCACATTCGTTTCAATTGTATCGATACGTTTGAACGTACACGATCAATGGGGATTTCTCGTTGATTCACGGTATCGTCTCAAACAGTGGATTACGCAAGCCAGACCTGTGGTAAACTAATGATCGTTAGTTCCACACCATCGTGACGAAAGTCATGCGAAATGCAGGCGAGCACGTTACGAGAGACCCGTAGGGGCGAGACGCAGTCTCGCCCATTATATCCGTCATTCCCGCGCGGTCCCTCGTTGCCTTCGGCAACTCGGGATGACGCCCATGCAGGTTACAGGTTACAGGTGACAGGTATGAAAATGTCATACTTAATAG
>VEQR01000168.1 GCA_018883125.1 Candidatus Kapaibacterium sp. | reverse complement strand
TACATCGGACGGGAACATGATAACGAAAGTGACCTTGGGTTCTATGGGGTAAGACTCTACGAGCCTGAGTATGGGCGGTTCTTGAGTACGGATGTGCTGTGGGGGAAATACCTGCCGCTGCAGCCGTATCAGTACTCGCTGAATCAACCGATCAGTCTTTCAGACCCAGATGGCAAGGAGCCCGGAGACGTTTTTAGGACGTTAAAGGAAGCCGCAAATGACTGGGTGAAGACCTATGGTGTGGGGTTATCGGAAAGTGCTTATGAGTATGCATCGGCGATCGGAAAGGGGATCGACCTTGCGGGTAAAGAGTTCTACGTGTACAATGAGCCGAAATCATCAAACAGTCGAATTGGATCGACGCCTGAGCTACTTGAAGTATCGGAATCAACTAAGCAGTTCACTTTGACTGAGGTGGCTTGGATTCACAACCATCCAACCGATGTGCCAGGTGATGATATCGAAACCAAACCCAACCAGCTTTCAAAGCAGGACATAAGTGCTGCAGAGAGCAAGAAGATTGATGTCTTAGCACTCGTTCCGAACGGATTGCTTCTCCACTATTCACACGTATCTAACACAGTCACCGCGACCAAAGGATCGACTATCGATGATCCTGCTCAAAGGACAAAGACACTGAATCATGGGGGTGTTCCAGATTTGACTGTGCCACGCAGAGTGGTCGAAAACGAATAGTGCCCAAATCGAAACTGAAATCATCTATTGAGGCATGATCATGATCAATTGTAAGTTGGGAAGTGTTAGAAGAGTCGTGTTCGTGTATGCAATGGTTGTCTCTGCAATAATGGCCTTCACCTCATGCTCTGATCGGGCAGAGACTGTAAGTCATGCTCTTGTTCAACCAATTAGAATTCTTGCGAGCACTGACGAGTATGAGATGTTCCGTCGTGGGTCGTATGTCCTGTGCAGGAGGAAGACAACTAGTGAATTGGGAGTGCCCTATGCCCTGATGGAACTCGATCCAAACACGGCACAGATTCATTCATTTCGAATCGATTCGATAGACAGTGTATTGGACTATGCGACATCATCCGGTGCCCAGGCTGGGATAATCGGGAACCTTGGGAATAGGGTTGTGGTGGGTTGGAGTAACGCAGACTCTCTGCAACACTTGCAGGTTCCCAAAGGTTGGATTTGGAGAGGTGGATCTCGATACCAGCGAATCGCGGTATCGCCTAGTAATGTGTTGCTTCTATCACGGACACGATTGTACATCTTTAATCGCTTAAAGGGAGCTTGGCATGACATAGCGTTACCCGACTCGGTTGCCAATCGATCAGCATGGGGTGCCTTTACGTTTGTGGAGATCATTGCCGATGACAGTATTGTCGTCGGTACCGATGCTGGCGAGTTCGGTGGCGAGCTTATGCTGTTAGTGCTTAGCGATAGGAGGGTGAATGTGCGGCTACTAACAGGAACTAATCCCTACCTCTGCCAGAGGTTGACTGATGGCGGATTGATTGTTGCTGGTGGCAGCTATCACTTTGGAAGATGTGTATCTTGGCTCGGCCTTTATCGTAGCGGTGCCCTGTCAATCATCTATCACGCTGAAAGTGATTGGAGGAATACTCAACCAAGAGCAGAAGGATCCGATAGCTCCTTCAGCCAGCTTGGAGTTGTGACGGACATCCGTGTTGAAGGTGCTAACGTTCGCATAATAGATCCACACAGCGGAATATTTAGTCTTGATGCCGATACTGAAAGGGCCAACAAGCCCTCGCCACTTCGACGCGACGTGTCGATCGTTGGACGAATGCCAAAGGAGCCCACTTGGCGAGGATTCCTACTCGACAAGAATCGCGCAGTACTTGAGGTGCCCGGAGACGGGCTCCTTTTGTATAACGGTCTCATGCGGCATTCAAGGATCATCATCCCATGAATCCAGATTAGCACTTGGTTTAGTGATGAAGCGACAACGAAATAACTTTGGCGCCCCTCCTCTCCTGATTGCCGCCACGCGGACAAATCTCCAGAGTGCTTCGCAAAGGCCCTTCGGAGTCAAGTCAACCTCAGAAGGTTCCGGCTCCGGCGCCCGCACGGCCTACATCGGACGGGAACATGATAACGAAAGTGACCTTGGGTTCTATGGGGTAAGACTCTACGAGCCTGAGTATGGGCGGTTCTTGAGTACGGATGTGCTGTGGGGGAAATACCTGCCGCTGCAGCCGT
>VEQR01000086.1 GCA_018883125.1 Candidatus Kapaibacterium sp. | reverse complement strand
TGCCTCCGAGGCATCGGCCGCAGCGAACAACATCCTTCGGCTGTGGGAGCGGTCCCAGATGGCAACGGTGATCAACTACACCTATGCCGTGGTCGAGGGACTCAGCAAGACGTCGGTCACCGACTCAGCACGATCGGTAGCCATGCATGCATTCGGCGAATGCGTCGGGATACTCAAAGGCTGGCGCGAAGTCTCTTCCTCTGCTCATCTGATCTCACCGTCTCAGCTCAGCACGATTCTCGCCCTGTTGATGGTGCCGACCGACGGACCGTCAGCCCCCTATCTGATGTGGCAGGATCCGGTAACACACTTGCCGCAGCTTCTTACGGTCAGGGAAATGCTCCAGGACATCTACGGATTCTCCGATGAGGAGATGATGTCCTTCAAGTCGAACTGGGTGAACGTGCAGGGTCGAATCTGATGAACCGTCCAGTAATCATAGCTATCACCGCGCTTGGACTGTGCCTAGCGTCATGCACGGAAAGCGGCGGTCCACAAGCCGACACGTTTAATCGGACCGCGATGCTCACACAGCTCGCAGACAACCTCATCATTCCGTCCTATGACAGCGCTGCTACGGCGTCTGTTCGCTTAGCAACGAACTGCGAGAGCATCCTTGCTGATGGTGACGTTAGCAGCGCTGATGTCTTTGAGCTGCGTCGGGAATTCGTTGACCTTGCGCTTCAGTGGCAGCGTATTGTGACCTATAACTTCGGTCCGGCCGAGGGCGACTTGGGCACATTGGCTGAAGATGCGGCAACCTTCCCCTGTGATACCGCCGAAGTATGGCGACGCATTGCAGCCGGCGACACGCTTCTGCGCGATTTCCGACGCGACACGCGCGGACTTGCAACGATAGACTACCTGCTGTTTCGTCGAGATCCCGCCGAGATCGCTCGAGATCTTTCCGATGCCTCGGCCGGCAACATGAGAGCGTATCTGCGTCGCGTCATCAATCGACTTCGTGATGAACTCACCAGTGCTGCCGTAGCTTGGAAGCAGAGTTACCGGAGAATCTTCATTGACCGCTCCGGCACTGATGCCGGAAGCTCGGTTTCACTTCTCCTGAATGAACTCAACAAGAGTTTCGAGCTTTTGAAGAACTATAAGCTTGGCCTTCCGCTCGGTCTGCGTGCCGGGCAGACAATGTCAGAGCCGACGAAGGTCGAATCATATTACAGTGGAGCATCCTACCTCCTGCTTGGGCTTCACTATAGCTCCATTAGGGAGATATGGTCGGGTCAACTCAGAGGCGGCGCACAGATCCCATCGTTCCGCTCCTATCTCCTGACCGTTGTGAATGGTCCAAGGCTCGTCGAGGAAACAGAGGCACAGTTTACTCGTATCGATGCGGCCTATGGATTAGTGAGCCAGAGTGTCATGAGCGAACTCATCCGCAGCAATCCACAGGCACTCGTGGCGTTGCACACAGAAATGCAGAAGCTGACACGTTTCATCAAGAGCGAGATGTCATCCCTCCTTGGCATCTCGATCACCTACAGCAGTGGCGACGGCGACTAACGCATGATCGACCGCCGTCCGATGTCGCTCGCTCCATTGGCGATCCTTCGCATCCTCTTCGGAAGTGTGATGGTGATCTCCTGCGTGCGCTTCGCCTGGCTCGGTTGGATCGGTGAGCAGTATATCGATCCGGTGATGCACTTCCCCTATGCCGGGTTTGAGTGGGTTGAATCGTTGGGCGATCCCGGCATGTACCTGCTCTTCGGAGTGATGACGCTGTCGGCACTCGGTGTGGCCCTCGGCGCTTGGTACCGGGTAAGCAGCATTGTGTTCCTTTTCAGCTTCACCTATGTGGAGCTGATCGACAAGACCTACTACCTCAATCACTACTATTTCGTCAGCATTGCTGCGTTTCTGTTCTGTCTGCTGCCCGCACACAAGCACCTCAGCATCGACGTGCTGCGACGTCCGCAGATGAAGCTCGACGTGATGCCGCGCTGGATGCTTGACGTGTTCAAGCTGCAGATCGGCATTGTGTATCTGTTTGCCGGAATCGCCAAGATCAACCACGCATGGCTCATGGATGCCATGCCCCTTCGCATCTGGCTTCCGGCACAAAGTGATCTGCCGATCATCGGTCCACTCATGACGCTCTGGTGGCTGCCGTGGATGTTCGCCTGGGCGGGCATGCTCTTTGACTGTTCGGTGCCATTTCTGCTGTGGAACAAGCGTACGCGGCCGTTTGCCTATGCAGCCGTTATCGCGTTTCACGTTGTCACCGGCATGATGTTCCAGATCGGCGTCTTCCCGCTGGTGATGATCGCCATGACGTTGGTGTTCTTTGAGCCGGGCGCGTCTAATGTGTCAGAGTCGAACGCCAACCGTGTTGCGGTGCTGCCCAGCCCCCTGAAACTTGTGCTTGTTGTACACTTCGTGCTGCAGATCCTGCTGCCATGGCGGCACCTGCTGTATCCGGGGGAGCTGGCGTGGACCGAGGACGGATATCGGTTTTCGTGGCGCGTGATGCTCATGGAAAAGGCCGGTACGGCAACGTTCACGATTTGGGATGGGGCTACGGGCCGCGGTGGGATCGTTGACAATAGGGAATTCCTGAATGCGCATCAGGAAAAGCAAATGGCCATGCAGCCGGATATGGTGGTTCAGTATGCCCGATTTCTGCGTGAGGAATATGCACGACGCGGCGTTGCTTCTCCACGAGTAACTGCTGATGTGTGGGTGACGTTGAATGGGGCTCCTGCCCAACGTATGGTCGACCCTGATCGTGATCTCGCATCGGACAAGATTGGCATTGCTCCAAGCACATGGGTGTTGGCCCGATGATAAACAACAGTATCATCAGTTTGGTTCTGCTCTGCGCTGTTTACGTCGGCGGCAATGCCAAGCACAATGGGGGTGGAGCTGATGGCACTGTGCCCACGTCCAAGGACACCGTGGTGATGCGCGTGGTGGAGGTGCTCGGTCTGCACGAGTCACCGTTTCTCATCACGAAGGTCGATGACGTCGAGGCTGGGGTGATCTTTGCCGGCAAGAAGACCGAGCGCATCACGCTTGCCAACGTTGTTGCCAACACGGCTACGAATAACGCACGTCAGACGTTTTCCGGCGTTGCCGGGATGACGATCTGGGAGAGCGATGCCGCCGGCTTACAACTGGGGATCGGGGCGCGCGGACTCAATCCAAACCGCACATCGAACTTTACGACGCGTCAGAATGGCTACGATATCTCAGCCGACCCGTTGGGATATCCGGAGAGCTATTACATGCCGCCGCTTCAGGCTTTGGAGCGCATCGACATTGTTCGCGGAGCCGGGGCGTTGCGCTATGGCACACAGTTTGGCGGCGTTGTGAACTTCATCATGCGCGAAGGTCCGCGTGATGAGCCCCTTGCCGGAGAAGCTATGCTGACAGGGGGCTCGTTTGGCTTTGTGAGCGTTTTGGCGCGAGTGGGTGGGACGATCAACAAGACAACCTATACGGCTCTCTATCAGCAACGTCGTGCTGATGGATGGCGTGCGAACAGTGACTTCGGTCAGCATCTCGGATATGTCTCGCTGACGCATTCCATTAGTCAGCGGATACGACTCAAAGCCGATGTCACCATGATGACGTACCTCGCGCATCAGCCGGGCGGACTTACCGATCGTCAGTTTGCGATTGATGCCCAGACATCGCAACGGGCACGCAACTGGTTCAGTGTTGACTGGTTGCTGTCGTCGCTGACAGCTGACTGGATTATCGACTCGGCAACGTCCCTGCGATCGATGACCTTCGTGAACAGCAGCTCACGGGCGGCCCTCGGCAATCTTGACCGAATTAATATGGTCGACCTCGGCGGCGCACGAACCATGATTGACGGTCAGTTCCGCAACATTGGAAACGAGACAACACTCCAGCACGACTTCCATCTGGGTACCTATGCCGTGTCGCTCCTCGGAGGCTTTCGTCTCTTCAGTGGAACAACGGTGCAGCGTCAGGGAACAGCATCCGACGCAAGCGATGCCGACTTCCGATTCGTTGGAAGGGGCCTGCGTGATGGGTCGGACTTCCGCTTTCCGAACACGAACGCCGCCGTCTTTGCCGAAGCCGTTATCGCCGTCAGTGATGCGTTCCGAATCGTCCCCGGCATGCGACTTGAGCACATTGCCACGAGAGCCGAAGGCTCGTACGGAATCAGCGTCCGCGATCTGGCCGGCAATCTTGTCGTTGACAGCATTGCCAACGAGACACGCCAGCGCGACAGATCTATTAGCCTTCTTGGCCTTGGCATGAGCTATCGCGCGGGAAGCATCGAGATTTACGGTAACCTTACCCAGAACTACCGCTCGATCACATTCAGCGACCTGCGCATCATCAACCCCAACCTCTCGGTTGATCCCAACATCAGCGATGAGCGTGGGTGGACGGCGGACATTGGACTTCGTGGTACTGTTGATGATCTTCTGACGCTCGACGCATCGGTCTTCTACCTGCGATACAACAACAAGATCGGCGAGGTGCTTCGCAGCGACAGGGCCCCGCTGTATCTGCCCTACCGCTACCGCACAAACGTCGGCGATGCCTACACAACAGGTATCGAGGCCATGACCGAGGTTAGTCTTACTCGGCTCATGGGCTATGATCTCGAAGAGGCAGCCGCAGATGTTCATCTTCTGCTCAATGGATCGGTGATCAGGGGGCGATACATTGTGCCGAATGATCCGACGATTGACGGGAAGGATGTTGAGTATGTTCCGGAGGTGGTTCTCCGCACCGGCATCATCGTTCGTGCGGGTGCGTTTCGCGGGTCGTTTCTTCTCTCGTCCACCGGACGCCAGTACACCGATGCCACCAACGCCGTGATAACATCATCAGCCGTCAGCGGTGTACTTGCTGCCTATACGGTTGCCGACTTAACGGTGTCGTATGTCCTGCGTCCCGTTACTCTCGAGGTGACGTGCAACAACCTGCTGGGCGCTCGGTATGCAACACGGAGAGCCGAATCATATCCCGGACCCGGTCTGATACCGGCAGAGCCTCGCAGCATCTTTGTTGGGGTTCGCTGCGCGTTCTGATAAACAGTGTTATCTACAGAGAGACTGCGTAAGCTGCGCTGCTTCGGCATCGCCCCTTGCTGCCCCACGCCGCCACTCGGCACAGGCCTCATCCTTGCGGCCTACGTTGTAGAAGGCCTTGCCACGGTTGACGTACACGATGGTAAGATTGGAATCCAACGAGAGCGCCTTGTCAAAAATCGGAAGTGCCTCCTCCAGACCACCATTCTTGGCTTTGATCGCCGCGATCATCGCCCAACCTTCGGCAAACGTCGGACGTAGTCGCATGGACTCGTAGTAGTGCTTGAGGGCGTTCTGGAAATCGTCCTGTGAACCATACCAGTTGGCAAGATTGTATTGTGCCGCAAACAGTTCAGGATTCCGGCGTACAGCCTCTTTGAAATCACTTCCTGCCTCGCTCAGTCGCTTGAGATCCTGGTAGAGCACGCCCCGGTTGACCATGGGTTCCGAATACGTCGGGCATTCGGCCGCCGCCTTGGTATAGTCCTGCAACGCACCGTCAACATTGCCCTTTACCATTCGCAGATACCCCCTGTTCAGCAGCGACATTCCGGAGTGGGGGTTTCCCTTCACTGCCATATCGTAAAAGAGTTCAGGGTTCTTGTAGTTGGCCGCGTGCGAAAGCGAATACGCTCCAAAAGCGAGGATGATGGCGGCAATGGCATAGGAGACTTCTTTCCGGCGAGCCCCCTCCATGAGTGCGGAGATCACCACACCCATCATCATCACAATCCCCATCATTGGCAGATAGGCGCGATGCTCGAGATAGTCATAGGCGATATCGCCGAGTTCGTTCGTGTATGCCGTGCCCGGAATGGTGAAGAGCAGAAACCAGATACAGCCGAACACGATAAGGGGCCGAGTGGACTCGGTGGATGTGCGAATGGCAAGCACAGCAAGCCCTATGGCTAGGGCTGCTCCAAGACCCGTTACGAGCCATGTGAATGCCGGCAGCGGAGCAAGGCCAATGGGAACGATGAACTTGCCGATCGACTCAGGAATCACGCGCAGATTATTCAGGAAGGGCTCAATGCCGAAGACGGTGGCGGCTGGAAACTGCGGAATCACCATGCGGCGCAGCACGAAGAACAGCACAATGGGGATGATACATGGAAGCATGATCATCACAAAGGTCTTGGTGGTCTCCTGCCGACGTGGGTAGAACATCCACCACGCAACGGTGATCATCAGCGGGAACAGCACGGATGTTTCCTTGGAGAACATCGAGAGAAAGAAACACCCATGAAGCAGCAGCAGAGTCGACACCTTTGGCGCGTCCAGGTAGCGGAATGCGGCTCGAAGACAGATGAGTGAAAACATTGCTATGAGCAAATCACCCCGTCCGGGTGCCCAGGCAATGGCATGCACGAATAGGGGGCTTGTGGCGTAGATCAATACACAGGCTAACGCCACACCGGGCCGAAACGCAAAATCCTTGAGCGTTTTGAACAGTAGCCAGCAGGTGGCGATGTGCAGCAGGATGTTCGTTAGGTAGTACGGCCAGCTCTTGCCTTTACCAATCTGTCTGTCGATGAAGAACGAAAGGTTCTGCACCGGACGGTAGAAATTGCGTCCCGGATTGTTGAAGAACGCGTCGCGCTTGAGTACTTCAATGACGTTCGAGGGGTCCTTTAGGATCTTCTCATTGAAGGTGATGATCACGTCCTCGTCGAACTTGCCGATGGTAAACGAAAGGTCTCTCCCATAGATCAGGAGTGTGGAGATGACGATGACGATCAATGCTCCAACGTTGCCGGGAGAGCTGCCAGAAAGCAGATCGAAGACGGTAGAGCGGACAGACACCTGCCGAGACGATTGCGTTTTTTGTGCCATAAGAGCGATTGTGCCGGATTAGTCGCGATGAATAGAGCGGCGGCAATATAGTGAGCTCGTACTGCACGTTTTGTAGATTCGGCCGCGTCTGCTAGTGGCATTGTTCCCTGACTTCCGGTGTTTCGAATATCATCCAACGTATTGTGCGCTGTCCTGGCTATCGCTGTGCTTTTGCAGAGCGCCGGACACCTCTGCGTGCTTCTCGGTGTTCGCGTGGTTGCTCGCACAGAGGCAAAAGCACGCCTGCGTGCGGTGATTCCACAGCGGGAATGCGACGTCTTTATTCTCGAGTCGCACACCCGGACATCATCGGGCCGCATTCTGTCGTGGGTGGACGATCATGAGTTCACGGTCGATGGCTCGATGTACGACGTTGTGCGACGCCACGATTCTGCCAACGTGATGGTGATCGTGGCAGTTCGGGACGGGGCAGACTCCTGGTGGCATGCGGCAATGAACACCGAGCAGGATCAACAGTCTCGCCAGCGAAGCAAGAGCGCACCGATACAGGACCTGCTGACGAAGATCGCATCTGTGAAAGCGATCTCCACTGCTGCGCCTTCACTGAATCCTCCACCAGCCGCCCTGCTGCGGTATGCTCCGCACACGGCGGAGCCCGAATGTGCGGGATACACGCCCCCTGTCGATCGTCCTCCGCTGATGTCGTGATGGTTTGTGCGCTTTCGTCCAACAATCACACAATTCAGACATCACAAAGGATACTATGAACGGCATGCTTTCTGCCGTCGTATCGACATTGCTGTTGTCGATCGCACCACTGCGTGCAGAGATCGATACGCTCGATGCGGCGGATTCAATTCGAACAGTTCGATCACGAGCAGTGGTCGTTAGCGCCAGCCGATGGGCCGAGCGGGCCTCGACGGTGTCGCGACAGATCTCGGTTGTGGATGCGCGCGACGTGCGCGACCGCAATCCGGGAACCGCGGCCGACCTTCTGGAGGGCACAGGAGAGGTCTTCATGCAGCGCAGTCAATCAGGCGGCGGAAGTCCGCGCATCCGCGGCTTTGCCGCTAACAACGTGCTGATGGTCATCGACGGCGTCCGACTCAACAATCTGATCTACCGCACAGGGAACCTTCAGAACCTTATCCAGGTGGACGCTAACAGCCTCGACGGCGCTGAAGTGCTCTTCGGTCCGGGCTCGGTGCAGTATGGTTCGGATGCCCTCGGAGGCGTGATGGTGTTTCGCACCCGCGAGCCCCTTCTCACCGGCACAAACGGTGAGTTCCGGTCAGGGGGCGAGGGATTCCTCCGCTATGCTTCGGCAGCATCGGAACGCACGGTCCACGCCCAGGCGGATCTGTCATGGGGCACTGTGGGCTCGCATACGTCGCTGACGCTGACGCGTTTCGGAGATCTTCGCTCGGGGGGAACGTTTCCCGATGCCCAGCCCACGTTTGGACGTCGTGACTGGTACGTTGATCGCATCAACGGACGCGATACGCAACTCGTCAATCCCGATCCGCTCGTTCAGCGCGCCAGCGGTTATGACCAAATGAACCTACTGCAGAAGCTGCGCTGGCAGATGAACCAGCGGTGGTCGCTTGGGCTGACGGCGCTGTTTACCACATCGAGCGACATCCCGCGCTATGACCGACTCTTTGAGCTGCGCACCTCGAACGGGGTTGCCAATCCACGTCAGTCCGAGTGGTACTACGGACCACAGTTTCTGAGTCTTAATGCACTCACATTGACGGGGAGCCACGTTGCCTCCTTCATGGATGACTTGTCGATCACTCTCTCACAGCAGTGGTATGAAGAGTCGCGCCACTCGCGCAGCTTCCGCAGCGATGTTCGCCGCGATCAGGTCGAGGCCGTTTCGGCAACGAACCTCAACGTTGACGCCCGCGTGCGCCTTGATGACGGAGAGCACGACCGCGATCTGTACTATGGCCTCGAAGTGTCTCTGCAGGGGGCTACTTCTACCGCTACGGATGTGAACATCGTCTCCGGTGCGTCGTTGCCGGGTGTCACACGCTATCCCGACGGCGGGTCCACCTACAACTCGTACGCTGCCTACGCCCAGACGCGCTGGGAGTTTGGCGACGAGCTCATTCTTGCTGGTGGAGTACGGTGGACGCTGGTGCAGTTGCTCTCGACGTTCTCGGCAAACAACGTCCTTGGACTTCCGTACCGATCGTTCGAGACCGATCCTTCGGCACTCACCGGCTCTCTGGGGCTTACGTGGCTGCCGTCCTCGTGGCTTACCCTGCGGGGGAATGTTTCGTCGGGCTTCCGCGCTCCGAATGTGGATGATATCGGCAAGGTGTTCGAATCGAAAACGGGTAGCCTTGTTGTGCCAAATGCCAATCTTGGACCAATGAGAGTATCGACTCTGGAAGGGGGCGCTGCCATTTCCCCGATCGATGGATGGACATTCTCCGCAACCGCCTTCCACTCGTGGCTTGATGATGTGATGCAGATCAGACCAACGACCTATGACGGTAAGGATAGCATCCTCTACAATGGTGTGCTGAGCCAGGTCACCTCTCTGCAGAACGTTGGAACAGGGTATCTCGACGGCGTCTCGCTGACGCTGAACGGCACCGTCAACCAGTTTACATTTCTGGCAACAGCATCGGTAACGACCGGACGCGACAACACGGGTGCGGTGCTGATGCACATCACGCCGGCCTTTGGCATGGCGCGCCTGACGTGGCGGCCGCTAGAGGAGCTTCAGATCATGGCCGACGCTCGGTGGTCGGCCGCATGGACACCGTCGATGATCCCACCGGCTGAGGCAACGCTGA
>VEQR01000167.1 GCA_018883125.1 Candidatus Kapaibacterium sp. | reverse complement strand
TCGGACGTGCCTTGCTCAAGATCAAGTAACCATCACTATCATCACACATAGTAGGAGCCCCATGTCACGCTATCTCTGGACGAGTGAATCTGTATCGCCCGGACATCCCGACAAGATCGCTGATCAAATCTCTGATACTGTTCTTGATGCCTATCTCGAGGGGGACCCGGAAGCAAAGGTCGCCTGCGAGGTGTTGGTCAAAGACTCAACAGTGGTCGTTGCCGGCGAGATCTCGTCGGCAGTGAAGATCCCCGAGCATTCCCTCGAACAGCGCATTCGTGCCTGCATCGATGACATCGGCTATGACCGTGAAGAACTCAAGTTCTGCGGCTCCACGTGCACCGTGCAGTTCCTCGTCTCCGAGCAAAGCCGTGAGATCAACAAGGCCGTTGTGAAGGGAAAGCAGGTTGCCGCCGGAGACCAGGGTATCATGTTTGGCTATGCCTCGCGCGAAACACCAACTCACATGCCCCTTGCCATCTATCTGGCGAAGGAGCTCATCAATGAGGCGTATCACGTCACACGCGCAACGCACCCTCTGCGGCCCGATATGAAGAGTCAGGTCTCACTTGTGTATGACAAGGGGCAGGCAGTAGCCATCGACAGTATCGTCTTCTCTACGTGTCATGCAGAGTCGCTAGGTCTGGATGATGTACGCGAACTTCTTCGTGACGTGGTCATTGCAAACGTCATGGCGCGCCAAAGCGAGCACATACAATCAATGTTTAGCAATGCAACACGGCTGCATTTGAACCCCGCCGGTGCGTGGAACATCGGCGGACCCGTTTCCGACTGTGGCCTTACTGGACGCAAGATCGTTGTCGACCAGTACGGTGCCGATTGCGAGATAGGGGGCGGCGCATTCTCCGGCAAAGACCCCTCAAAGGTCGACCGCTCGGCGGCCTACATGGCGCGTCACCTAGCCCTGCATACCCTGAAGGCCAATCCCGATGCCCATGCCATCAAGGTCCAGCTCGCCTATGCCATCGGCGAAGCAGAGCCCGTCTCCTGGCGCATCTATGACCCGAGGACGATGCAGGAATATGGATTGGGCTCGTTCACTCCGTCGGATCTCACACCCACGGCCATCATCCAGCGGCTTGCCCTGCGCGCACCCATCTATGCCGCCACTGCGCTTAAGGGGCACTTCGGAGTCGCCCCCTACAACAAGGATGGCGTGGAGTTCTTTACGTGGGAGGGTTGAGGACGCCTTCGGCGTGGGGGACGCTTCGCGTGCGAGACGCCTTCGGCGTGGGGGACGCTTCGCGTGGGGGACGCTTCGGCGTGGGGGACGCCTTCGGCGTGGGGGACGCTTCGCGTGGGGGACGCTTCGCGTGGGGGACGCTTCGGTGCGAGACGCTTCGCGTGCGAGACCTGCGGTGCGAGACCTGCGGTGCGAGACGCTTCGCGTGGGGGACGCCTTCGGCGTGTGGGACGCTTCGCGTGGCGTCATCCCGATCCGACGAAGTCGGCGAGGGACCTGGTAGGAATGATGAAGAGGAATCCCGGTCATCGCCGAGATGACGGTTGTTGGCCCGGGGCGACGTTGCCCAGGCCCAAACAGTATCTTTGGCGTGATCACATCCACCAAGCCCCTTTGCTATGAAGAGCTTCTTTGTTGACCCTGACATCAGCAATGCCGAGTCGTTGCCGGGCTGGTTCTATCATGATGCCGCCATATTTGATGCGATGAAGGAACGGGTCTTTGCGGCGTCGTGGCAGTGGATCGGTGATACGAATCTGGTGGCGCTTGCCAATACGGCTCATCCGTTTACGCTGCTCGATGGGTATCTGGGAGAGCCGATGGTGCTTGTTCGTGCTGCCGATGACACAATGCGGTGCCTGTCGAATGTGTGCACGCACAGAGGTAATGTGGTGGTGCATCATCCGGGGTCGTGCAAGTACCTGACGTGTATGTATCACGGAAGGCGGTTCAAACAGGATGGGTCGTTTACCTCGATGCCGGAGTTTGGGTCGACGCAGAACTTTCCGCGTCCGTGCGATGACCTGCATCGTTTTGATCTTGTGCAGTGGGGACCTTTTCTCTTTACCGGCATTGCCCCGACGTTTGATCTGCGCCACGTGCTGTCGATCATGAACGAGCGCGTTGGCTTCCTGCCCCTTACCGAATTCGTCCACCAGCCCGCGCTTAGTAAAGACTACCTCGTCAACGCACACTGGGCGCTCTACTGCGACAACTACCTCGAGGGCTTTCATATTCCGTTTGTGCATCAGGACCTGAATGCAGTGCT
>VEQR01000166.1 GCA_018883125.1 Candidatus Kapaibacterium sp. | reverse complement strand
TTGCGGGCTGCACGGTATCACGATTTGTGATGCAGAAGGAATCCACCTTTCCGGTTCGTGCCGTGGTGCTTACACATCCATCCACCGTTGAGCGCACGCACACAAATGGCTTCCGAATGATCGGTCCGGCCCGGGTTGCGATGCGGGCGGAACGCATAACGCACGGACATTTTTCGACCGAACTGATTCGGTATTCACAGAGCCCCCTGATCATTCAACTACGAACCACTCCGTACGATGATTCTGTCTTTCAGAAGAGGGGCGTTGTCATTGCCATCACGGGTGACACAACAGTCATCGAATCTTCGGATTTTCGCTCCGTTCACCACACGCCCCTTCCCATTGGCAAACCATTCGTGCTGGACGTCAAGAACTATGGCAACGCTCTACATCTTGCCATTGGCCACACGGATCTTGGTGTGCTTCACAGCACTCTTCCGTGCACGGAATGGGTCATCGCTTCGGTTCCGGAGAAGTCGAGGGTTGATGTTGGTGATCCGTGGTTTGACATTTCCTACTGAAACATCAAGGTGTTCTGAAGAATGAAGAAGCATATTACCGTCGTTGGTGGCGGCCTTGTTGGTGCACTGCTGTCAACACTGCTGGCAAAACGCGGTCACTCGGTCCACCTTGTTGAGCGTCGCCCGGATATGCGCTCAGCAACGATCTCTGCCGGACGCTCGATCAATCTCGCCATGTCGGACCGCGGCCTTCGGGCGCTTTCGCTAGCCGGACTTGACGATGAGATCCGCGCTATCGCCATTCCGATGCACGGACGGATGATGCACGACCAGCAGGGCAACCAGACCTATCAGCCCTACGGCAAGGAAGGTCAGTTCATCAATAGCGTATCGCGAGGTGAGCTGAACAAGACGCTGCTCACCGCTGCCGAGAACAGCGGCGTTGAGATCACCTTCGAAGCACGATGTACCAACATAGATGTCGCTACCGCCAGCGCGGAGTTTCAGCTCCCCTCAGGTGTGACGCTCCAATGCGAGGGCGATCTTCTGTTTGGTGCCGATGGTGCCTATAGCGCCGTGCGCAGCCGTCTGCAGGTCATGGATCGGTTCAACTACTCACAGTCGTATATCGATCACAGCTACAAGGAACTCCACATACCACCCGATATGGCAGGGGGCTTTCGGCTCGAAAAGAATGTTCTGCATATCTGGCCGCGACGCAGCTTCATGATGATCGGACTACCGAACATTGACGGAAGCTTCACGTGCACACTGTTTCTTGCTCACAAGGGGTCGCCGTCGTTCGAAGAGCTCACCACACGTCAGGAGATCGAGCAGTTCTTCCTGGAACAGTTCCCGAATGCTGTTCCTCTTATGCCAACGCTGCTGGATGACTTTACGCACAACCCAGCGTCATCCCTTGTTACAGTGCGCTGCTTCCCGTGGGTCTTCAATGATCGCGTTGCTCTTATTGGCGACGCGGCTCACGCCATCGTACCGTTTTATGGGCAGGGCATGAACTGCGGCTTTGAAGATTGCCGCATCCTGATGGAATGTCTCGATGTTTATGGTAACGACTGGGCATCGGCTCTGCGGGAATACGAAAGACTTCGCAAGCCTGCCGGTGATGGTATTGCCGACCTTGCTCTGGAGAACTTCATCGAGATGCGAGACAAGGTTGCCGACCCGCGCTTTCTCTGGCGCAAAAAGATCGAAGCCTGGATCTATGCCGAGTATCCGTCGAAGTTCATTCCTCTGTACACGATGGTCACCTTCTCCAGTGACATTCCCTATAACGAAGCGTTGCGCGTTGGTCGCGAGCAGGATGCATTGATGGAACAGATTATGTCCATCCCGGAAGTGATCTCCGATTGGACATCTGAGTCCTCCCAGCAGACCATTCGTTCCGTTATGTCATCACGTCCGGATGTAACCATTACGTCGGGATCACCACGTCAGCGATGAATGATCACCGGTAGATGAGCGATTGCTCCCCGAGCATTCGCTATCAGCAGATACTGTCCAGGAGCACAACCACGGGTGTCTATCAACACCGTCTCGCTGTTGGGTTCGCTACGTCCGGATATGATGGTTTCGCCCGTGGTGCTGAGGAGCGACCACATGATCGGCGTGGACTGCGCCGCTAATCCGCTGATCTGCACCACATCATCGGCCGGCACCGGACGCACGGTCATGACGGCGTCATCGAGAAAACGCACTGGACGATCGCCACGATTGCAACTTGAGCCAACAGTCAGGCGTCCGGTGTCCGAACGCGAAACCGGACTTCCCTGCGAACGCACCCACGTAGCCTGAGTGATGGT
>VEQR01000085.1 GCA_018883125.1 Candidatus Kapaibacterium sp. | reverse complement strand
ACTCCACCATGGCATACATCTGTTCTCGCTTCGCACTCCGTCGCATCGATCCCTCCTCATGATTGTGTGACGGCAAACCTCGGTCACACTCTCACGCCATAACAGATGTACTTGCTCGGGTGGATACACCTGATCCTGCTCAAAAAGTCTCTCGCGCACACTTGACTCACTCGTGGAACGAATGCTACTGATGTCTCGACCGATGAACGGCCATACCAACCAGTCAAGTACCGTGCGGATCCTTCGATTCCAGATCGGTAGATACTTTACCATGAACAAGCGCCATGTGACAAACGCGATGATGCCAGAAAATCCGAACCCATACAGATGACCGACTGCATTGCGTCTTCCAAGCGAACACGCATCACCGAGACCAGAAAACGTATAGGGTGAAGGTGGCTTCCCATCAACCAATCGAGAGATGTTCTTGCCGATATGTTCGCCAGCCTTGATCGCATATAGTGCCAGACCAGGACAGTAACCGCCCTGTGGGTGTGGCACCGCCGCACAATCTCCTCCGGCCCAGACAGCGTCCTGCCCCACAAGGCGCAACGTGGAATCAGTCACCAATCGACCCATTGGATCACGCTCAACCGGCCAATGATCAAAGAGCTCTGACTGAGCATTTCCAGTGCAGGAAATGATCGTTCGGGTGGGAATCTCTTGGTCAGTACTCGTAAAGGCACTCAGCGGAGTCGCCGATGAAATGTACGTGCTGAGTTGCACCTCGATTCGGGTCTTCTTTGCAATAAACCGATTTGCATATTCCACAAGACGTGGCTGACGTTTCGCGAGCTCCGGAAGGATGGTTTTTTCACCACTCAACAGAACAATGCGCATCTCTTCATATCGCAATCGAGGATAATACTTGCCAGTGAGTTCCTCGAGGAACTCATCGAGTTCCGTCGCCACTTCAACACCAGCGAAGTTCCCACCGGCTATAACAAACGTCAAAAGCCTCCGACGTTCCACGGGGTCGTTCTCAATTTCTGCGATCTCAAGAACTCCGGTGATGTGATTCTTCAGCTCAAACACGTCCCAGTAGGATTTCAACCGAAATGTGTTTTGAGATACTCCAGTGTAGCGTGACAGGTTGTCTCGTGACCCCAGTCCGACTACCAAGTGGTCATACTCAACGGTGCATTCGTGCCCATCGAAATACCGGCGCGTCGTTACGGTCTTTGTTGCGAAATCGACATTGATGATCTCTGCATTGTGAAATGTCGCACCACGGAAAACCATGCGAGAGGGAGAACAGATGTTACCTGGCTGAATCTTACCGGTAAGCATCTCCGCAACCAGACCGTGAAACACATGGTAGTTGTTCTTGTCGATAACCGTCAACTCAACACGACCAGCCTTGATTTGCCCGTGAAGAGCCTTCAAAAGACTAATTGACGTGTAACCGCCGCCGAGTGCGACGATTCGAAGGGGGCCATTCTGACTCATGAGGATATCCCTGGAACAAATCGACGCCAGGCGCCAATGAGGCGCACACCTCTGAGCAATAATGATGCAGAGGATTGCATACGCAAGACAATATCAGCCGTCTTCTTGTTGGGTAAATACCAGGCCACCCGCTTAACATTTACAAGGTGCTGGTACGAAACATTGTCGGTTGTAGATGTTCCACCATAGGTACCACAACCCAGCGTAAACGATGGTGTAAGACCGGTGCATGCACCCATGATGCCCTGCGTTCCTGGGGAGTTTACAAGGATTCGACTAGCACGCATCCGTTGTGCAAACTGATTGGCCAACCGTTTACTCCGTGTGTGAATCATCGCCGTATGGCCTGTCCCGTCGATCGCAAGAAGTTGTTCACTCATCGTGATGGCATCGTTATCATCAACGGCCGTGAACAGGCTCAGCACCGGTGCAGTCTTTTCTCGGGCCATGGGATTGTCATGGCTTACTTCGTGCGTCGGAACAACGATGAGGCGTATCGGGTATGGACGTTCGATGCCGACATACTGCGCAATCGCATCTGGATCTTGTGCCACAATACGTCTCCCCAATGCGCCGGTAGAAGCCCCCTTCTCAAGAAAGCGCTGTGCCTCGTCGCTCATAAGGACCGCGGCGCCATGACGCTCAAGGGCCTCTACAAAGGCAACACGGTGTTGTTCGACGCAGACCAGGTTGTGCTCGGCACCACAGATGACGCCGTTGTCAAAGGACTTGCTGCGGACTATCGATTTGGCTGCGTGATGAATGTCAGCATCACTGGCAATGATACAAGGGGCATTACCAGGTCCAACGCCAATTGCTGGTGTGCCGGAACTGTACGCGGCTCGGACCATCGAAGCGCCGCCGGTGGCTAGAACAAGATCGACTCCACGATGACGCATAAACATGCCAGTCGTCTGTCGACTTTGTCGCTCTCTGACAACCTGTATCAAATCTTCCGGGGCACCGTGTTCACGAAGAACCTGGCGAAGCATGTCGACGGTTTTGACAACCACCTTGCTTCCGATGCGGTTGGGACTGAGAATAATAGCGTTTCGGGACTTTATCGTGATCAGTGCTTTGAAGCAAGCCGTCGAGACCGGATTCGTCACCGGTACAAGCCTGAAAAGAACACCCATTGCGTCGGCCACCTCTACAACACCTTTTGCTTTACGACTTCGCATTGCTCCCGAGCCCGGCTTCCCCACAATATGCTCGTAAACTCCCAACACACCGTTAATATGCTTGGTTGTTTTATCGCGCACGTTGCCCATATGAGTTTCAGCTACTGCATCTTCGGCAAGTTCAGCGGCATGTGAAATCACTGGCTGGCACAGGGCATAGAGCAACTCATCGACTTTCTCTTCTGTCCATCCCACAAATGCGCGTTGTGCCTCGCGGGCTCGCTGCACCATTTCATCGACCAATGGATCATGACCATGCTGAGCAACTCTCTGATCGGATATGAGTGCAACGGCGGCAATAAGCTTCCCTGTTGCAGCCTTACCCAGAGCAGCATAGAGCCGTTAGGTTAACTCCGGATCCTCCGATCGCATCCGTTCGAGTGCGTCCCGAGAGAGTCCGCGGGCCTTCACCGGAGAATTCGCTACGGCATTGACCTTGTGTTCGTTGATTCCAAGGAGCACACTCTCTCCCAAAAGGACGCCGGGAGGGACGATCTCAAGGACACGTTCAGAGTCCAGTTCTTCGTTGGGTATCTCGAATCGTACCTCACCTTCGTCCACGATGTAGCCCCGCTGGCCAGCCTCACCGGCACGATAGATAAACTCGCCCTCAGAAAATGTAAACGGCTCCATGTAGGAGTTGATCTTACTGATTTGCTCCGGTGTGAGCATATCAAATTCAACTGGTTTCAGCATGGCTATGGCATAGTGTGATGGCGTGGCAAGAATCAGTGAGACGGATGAATCAACAATAATAACCTTTGGAGACTCTGTGACTCACGTCTACTTGACATGGCGTCAGAAGGTTCTCACATACGAAACGTTTTTGCCACGAACCAGGGTTTTGTACCACTTCAGTCAAGCAGGACACATAAGCGCGGTCACCGAGATCATAAATGATCTACGGTAGTGGCTGCAAACTGGGAGATAGGTTGTAGAGTGAAGGTGTGGGGATGAGTATCGCATCGCTTCCGTCGGGTTTGATACTGTATAGCGTATAGCCCCCTGCACGATCACTTGCGAAGATGATGCGCTGTCCGTCCGGTGTCCAGTGAGGTGTAACCTCCCCACGCATAACGGGGAAGACACCACCTGGACGAAACGGGTTCGGGTTATATGCGGCCTGCGTAAGCTGTGTGACTGTCTTCGTAGCGATATCAACCACGCATATCTGGCCAACACTATCGACGTTGTTATGAAACACGATTCGAGTGCCATCGGGAGACCAGCTGCGAGACTCAGCATTATCGATGTTGGCGACGATGCGCGTTGTAGTTCCCGATTGAAGGTCTAGGAGATAGAGATCCTTTGTAACTGGCATAGTCGTGGGTCTATCCCTGTTGGATGCATATGCGAGCGTTTTGCCATCCCGCGAGATCTTCGGCCCAACGTTCTCTGCTGGCGCAGAAGTAAATGTAAGTTTTGTTCGTTGGGAGCCATCAGTGCGAATCTTATAGAGTTCGTAGTTGCCATCTGCATCAGAGCAGTAATAGATCCAGTTGCCATCCGGAGCGAAGCAAGGTACCATGTTCTGTCCGCCCGCATTTGTGACTTTACGTTGACCACTGCCATCGGCATTCATCATCCAGATATCGAATTGTCCGTTCAGCTCTTGACGAGTGAAGCAGATCTGCTTCCCATCAAACGACCACGAAGGATGTGCATCGATAAAGGGGCTATGTGTAAGCTGCCGTACATCGGAACCATCTGTATTGACAGCGTAGATATGCACCCTCAATGAGTCGACGGATGCATTCGGTTGTAAACCTGCATAGAGCAACTTTGCTTTGCTCGTGTTATGATCAGGGGGCTCAGGGTCTGCGTTGGACGTGCATCCAGCAAGACCAACTGCGATGACTACCAGTGCGAGATATCGAAATGTGATGATCATAGGACAATCATCTGTTGAACAATGCTGGGGTAAGCAGCGTTTGTGATGTAGACGTGGTACATGCCGGACTGCAGCGTACTGATATCAAGCTGTATTGGAAGTACTACCGATTCGCTGATGAGGACCTCACGACCAACAAGATCAACCACTCGTATGCTGTATGCGGTTGATAGATCATGCTCTCCGTTGATGAAGAAGTAGTCGTTGGCTGGATTTGGATACAACTCCACTCTGTCTGCGATCTGCGCAGGCACCGACGTGCTCTGACATGTATATCTCGTAAACTCTTCGAAGTAGTGCTTCTCGAGATAGCTACGCACGATCGTGGCGAAGGCTTTCGCAAACGCAGATCGTTGCATGGTATTGAATCGAATTGCAGAGTACAATTCCATCTGGATTGCATCGATTGTGCCCCCAGGATTCGAGCCGTGTTCAAGCGTGTTGTAACCGCCATTGAAATAGTCGTCTGCCTGTTCCGGACACGGATCCTGCAGAGAAGGAACTCCGGGAAAACCCTGTTCGGCAAACAACGTACCCAATGCACCCTCCCCACGCAGTAACTCAGCGTGTGTCCGATTGCCCTGGTTTGTCCCCACCAGATATCGTATCGAACTAACAGCTATTCGCTTTGCTGTATTAAGAACGGAGTCGCTTTCTCGAAGCTGACTTCCATAGAGAAGGTATCCATATTCAATGCGCTGTTTTGTATGGCCATGACCATGCAGATCGATAAAGAGCCCCTTGCCATGTTGTTGAAGTACTGTTGACTTTGCGGAGTCGATAAAACCTTGATAGTCCATCCAATAGGCAGTGCTAGCTTCATTACTATCTGTAGCCTCTGCAAGCGCACGATTCATATCGAGTTTCTTCCGATGCAGCAGATTATAGATAACATGAGGATAGCATCCTGACTTTTCAGCAAAAGCATTGCGTATTTCTCGTGCGAGTTCTTGTGTGTATGAATCCATAACGTAAACGCACCCGTCGCAATCACGATCAGGGATGCTCGTCGGTTCGAGCCGTCCACCATGAGGCACAGAGATGATCAGTGGAATGTTTCCCGCCTGATACTCAATCAGTCCATCCTTCCCGAAGTACGTCTCTCCAGGTGTGTAGGTCTGCGCATGCAACGGCGCAAGGCACAGCATAAGAAGCAAGAGAATCATTTGCACGTTCTAACGGCTGGGAGAATGTCCTCGAAGATAGGAAGAGGGAGGCTGGCTCGTCGATCCACTATCTACAAAGCTGGCATGGTGAGTGGCGAGACGTTCTGCGTGTGTGTGACTCGACGCTGCTCTGTACCGGACCCCTAATTCTTGGACAGCTATCTACCCATTGGTGAGTAGTTGGTTGAATGTTAGTGGTGGCATGATGTCGCTGTCGGGAAGTATGACGTTGAATTGCTCCAATACGCGGCGGGGAGTCTTGTAGTCGATACCGGAATGAATCCGGTTGTTGTTGTAGAACATGCGAAACCGGTCAAAAACGCTGCGCGCCTGATCGAGATGTTCGAAGAGGTACTCGTTGCAGATAGCTCTCTGGACCACACTGTGGTATCCTTCGATATGAGCATTCTGTTCTGGTGTTGCAGGGCGGGTGAACTCGTGAATCACGGCACTGTTCTCAAAATACCTGCGCACCAGATTGCTTTCAAATTGGCTGCCATTATCCGAGCGAACAGTAATGGACGTTGGCATAGGATAACGGCTGAAGATCTCGCTGAAAAGCTTGACGACATCGGTCTCTCGAATTGAAGACTTGAGCACATGAGCAAGCACGTATCGGCTGTGAACATCGATCACCGTCAGCAGCATTGCGTTCATGCCTGTGCCATCAATGCGAATGAACTTGATGTCGAATTCGAGGCAGTCAAACGGCTGGCGTGTATCGGGCACCAACTGCTTGACCCATGTCTTGCCAGATCGGTTGCGTGATGGCCGTGCAAGGGTTAACCCGTTGCTACGCATGAGCCGTAGTGTTTTCTTCTTGTTGATCACCAAGCCTTGTTCCTGCAACCATCGGGTTACTTTGACATAGCCGTAGTCAACAAACTCCGTATTGATCAGGCCCTTGATGACTCTGAGCAACTGCTCGGTAGAATAGCCCGTTCCAAAGCGATCATAGGTCACTTCGGTCGGTACTCGACCTGCCCGACCACCAGATGGTCGATAGTAAAATGTGCTTCGTGCAAGCTCTACCAAGCGCAGTACAAGGGCGCGTGGGAATCCGCTATCGATGAACTCCATGGCTGTCATCATTCGCTGCTCCCGCGTGGGAGAGTTTTTTTTAGCAGCGAATCCTTGATCCGGAGTGCCAGCTCTTTCTCTGCTACCAACTCCTTGAGCAGACGCACTTCCTGTCGCAGACGCTGGAGTTCGTGCTCTGTTTCACGACTGGCCTTCGGGGAGCCTTTGGCCACCCGATCACGCCACTTGTAGATCATCGACGTGGCGATTCCGTACTTGCGCACCGTGACGGCAACACCGTTCTCGTCAGCCTCTTTCAGGATAGCTCGACGCTGTTCTTCTGTGTACACTCTTTGCTTGGGCATTGGCAAATCTCCTGCAAAAAAGAGGTAGATCACCTGTCCAGGTATTTAGGGGTCTAGAACGTAAGCCCTTCTCTTAGATCAATGAATCAATGGAACATCTCTCCTTCCTGCAACTAGGCTCCCTCCTATTTCGTAATGTGCATTCATGTTGATTCGACTCATCCTCTCTGCCATGTTCTTGGCGACCGTTTGTGCTGCACAGCAGCTCACGCGCTATGTCGATCCGATGACGGGGACAGGGGGCACGGGGCATACGTATCCGGGGGCCACGCTACCGCACGGGATGATGCAGCTGAGTCCGGACACGCGGCGTGATGGCAGCTGGGAAGGCTGTGCGGGATACTACCATAGCGACTCTCTCATCTATGGATTTTCGCATACTCATCTGAGTGGAACGGGCTGCTCGGATTACGGTGATATTCTTGTGATGCCTTTTACGGGGCAGATGAGCAATGATCCGGAACGGTGTGCTTCGCACTACCGACATGACGATGAGAAAGCCGAGCCGGGGTACTATGCCGTTACACTTACGGACAACAACATCCGCGCCGAGTTCACCACGACACTGCGAGCCGGGATGCATCGGTACCATTTCCCGAAGTCCTCGGCAAAGGGACGAAAGCTCCTCATCGATCTTCGGCACCGAGACAAAACTCTTGACGCACAACTCACTCTGGTTTCTCCCACACGCATCGAGGGATTCCGTCGAAGCGAAGCCTGGGCGAAAGACCAGCACCTCTATTTTGCGATGGAATTCTCCAGGCCGATCGTAGCGTGTACCAACGCAACGTCTGCTAAGCCCCTTCCCGTTGGAGCAACGCTCAATGGCGAGGCTGTTGCTGTTGCGGTGACATTTACCTCCGGAGAAGATGATGTGCGTGCTCGAATCGGCATCTCAAGCGTCGATGTTCAGGGGGCTCGCAACAACCTGCAAACCGAGATACCGCACTGGGACTTCGATCGGCTTCGTGCAGCGGCAACGAGTGAATGGGAACGAGAACTTAGCCGCATTACGGTGTCTGGCGGAACGTCCACCCAACTCGTAAACTTCTACACCTCCTTGTATCACACCATGGTCGTCCCGAACGTCATGTCGGACGTTGATGGACGCTATCGTGGTCGCGACGATAGCATTCACATGGCTAGTGGGCATACGCAGTATACAGTGTTCAGCTTGTGGGACACCTTCCGCGCGGCCCACCCTCTCTACACACTTATCGACAGTGTGCGCACCCTTGACTATATCAAGACGTTTCTCAACCAGTATCGTCAGGGTGGACGCCTCCCTGTGTGGGAACTCAGCGCGAACGAAACCGATTGCATGATCGGTTATCACAGTGTTCCGGTGATCGCCGATGCGCTCGTGAAAGGGATCGGCGCCTTCGACACCACGCTTGCCCTCGAGGCCATGAAGGCAAGCGCAACATGGGATCATCTCGGTGTGCCGGCGTATATGGCAAGGGGCTACATCGGCGTCGAAGATGAACATGAGTCTGTTTCAAAGACTCTCGAGTATGCCTACGATGATTGGTGTATTGCGGAGGTGGCGCGCATGCTTGGACGCACCGATGATATGCGCACATACTACCGCAGGGCTACTTCGTACCGCAACATCTACGACAGTGTGTCCGGCTTTATGCGGCCACGCCGCAACGGTGGCTGGCTTGCCCCCTTCGAGCCTCGCGAGGTGAACAACCACTATACCGAGGCCAACAGCTGGCAGTACTCCTTCTTTGTGCCTCAGGACATTCCCGGCCTGGTTCGCCTGATGGGTGGTGCGAATGCATTCGAACGCAAGCTCGATGAACTGTTTTCTTCACCAACAGAGACAACAGGGCGCGATCAGGCTGATATCACGGGGCTCATCGGACAATATGCCCATGGCAACGAGCCCAGTCATCACATGGCCTACCTGTACAACTACGTTGGTAAGCCATGGAAGACGCAGCGACTGGTGCGGCAGATCATGGATAGTCTGTACAAGCCCGGACCCGAGGGCCTGCCGGGCAACGAGGACTGCGGTCAAATGTCGGCCTGGTACGTCTGGAGCGCCATGGGTCTCTACCCCGTCACCCCCGGAAGTCCATACTATGCCATCGGCACACCACTCTTCGACACGGCAACGATCTCGCTTGGCAATCGAAGCGTCAGCATCATTGCCGACAGAGAATCACCCCGATCAGTCTATGTGCGCGAGCTCACGATCGACGGTATTTCGCATGCAACGAATCTTATCACGCATAGCGAGCTGGCTGGTGCACGACAGATTCGATTTATCCTGAGCGATCAACCCGCCATGGAGCGAGGCACCAATTTGGAGCAACGAGGGGCACTTGCTGATGTGAGCTTTGTTGATGCACCTACCATAGCTTCATCCAACGTCTTCTTTACAGACAGCACCGTCGTACACATCGTGGGCGATAGTGTACGGTATAGTCTGAACGGCGACTCATTGCATCTCCCTTTCCGCTATGCGGGCCCCCTAACAATTCGAAACACCACACGCATTAATGCACGATCGTATAGTGATGGTGACTCCAGTGGCGTCACAACGGCAGACTTTCGTCACATCCCCGCTGGCTGGAAGGTAGTGCTCAATAGCACACCAAATGCACCGTACCGTGCAGACGGTCCGGTGTCGCTCATCGACGGCGTCCGTGGCTCCACTGTCTGGCGCAAAGGTGACTGGCTTGGCTTTCAGGGGGCGGACATGGACGTGGAGATCCATCTCGACACGCTCACGGAGCTCTCCGCTATCAGCGTCGGCTTCCTTCAGGACGTGCGCTCATGGATCGTGTATCCGATCAACATCATCGTGCAAACATCACCTGACGGTACAACGTGGACTGGCGGCGGCACCGCCACGCATACCATCCCCGTCACCGACATGGCATCCCAAACCACCTCGTTAACCGTAAACCTTACTCCTATCCGTACTCGCCACGTGCGCATTCGCGCAGCAACGTTCGGCCCCCTACCCTCCTGGCATCCCGGAGCAGGAGGAATGTCGTACATCTTTTGTGATGAAATCAGGCTGATGACTGATGACTGAGGACTTATGACTGATGACTGAGGACTGATGACTGATGACTGATTACTGATGACTGATGACTGAGGACTGATTACTGATTACTGATTACTGATTACTGATTAC
>VEQR01000084.1 GCA_018883125.1 Candidatus Kapaibacterium sp. | reverse complement strand
CGCATGTAATCACGTTTCGTCGGCTCGTGTTATATTTGCCGTCCAACCAACACGGTTCGGTAGCTCAGTTGGTAGAGCAATGGACTGAAAATCCATGTGTCGGGGGTTCAACTCCCTCCCGAACCACACAGACTTCAACCCCAAGTGGTTGATTGACAATAGTGTTAGACCCTCTGAGACCCCGTGTTTTAGAGGGTCTTTCTGTTCCTGGCTGTTAGCGAATCGACATTGGCGAAGCCAGCCGCCCCCTCCCTATCTTCGGATACTATCGTACCAACCGTTAGGATAGCCGATGATCTTCCTCATCCTCTTGTTGTGCCTTGCGCCACTGCATGCGCAGACTTACACACCCGGAGAGACATACTTCGGGAAGGATAGCCTGATCGAGTATCAGGCGGGGAACATCCCTCTTATCATCTCCGTGCCGCATGGGGGACACCTGACGCCGGCGAACCTGCCTGACCGGAATTGCGAGGGTTGTGTCTATGGTACTGATGTGTCGACGCAGGAGCTTGCGCGAGAGATTCGTGATGCGTTTGCGCGCCAGACGGGGTGTTATCCGCACATGGTCTACAATCGGCTGCATCGCAAGAAGCTGGACATGAATCGTGATAGCATCACGGCCACGGATAGCAATTCAATCACGGGAGATTATTGGCGGAACTACCATGACTTCATCGACTCAGCGAAAGCACGAATCCTGACATTGAATGGTAAGGGGCTTTTCATTGACCTGCATGGTCATGGTCATACGAAGCAACGCACGGAGTTCGGATATCTACTGACGAAGACTAATCTTCTGGAGAGCGACTCTGCTGTTAACACTTCGAAACGCATCAACGTTAGTTCCGTGAAGAACCTCGTCGGAACCAACCGTGGTGGACTCTCTCACGCCGAGTTGATTCGTGGTGAGAAAGCGCTTGGCACACTCTTCGCCAATCGAGGGTATCCCGGCGTACCGTCCATGCAGGATCCATTTCCGTTAACGGATGACGACTACTTCAACGGCGGGTACAACACGTATGAGTACGGTTCACGTCTCGGTGGAACAATCGACGCAATCCAAATGGAGCTGTACTCGGCCATCCGCACGAATGCAACACAGCGTGCAGCGTTCGCCGATGACTTCGCAACTGTTCTGCGTGCTTACCTCCAGGAACACTACTTCCCCGAGTTTAATCAGTATTCATGCCAGAGCACGTCAGTGCCGCCGAGGTATGCGGACGATGTTCGACTTTACCCGAATCCTGCCTCGGATTACATTCTGATTAACGGTGACGATGAGTCGACTCAAGCATATACGCTACGCATTGTCGATATGCTAGGACGCCCGACGGTAGCTGATGAGAACATTACGTTGCCCGTGCAGATAGATGTAAGCCCCCTGCCATCGGGATCGTATCACGTTCTCCTCATCAGCACAACTGGCAGCATGATTTCCCGCACTATTGTGGTGTTGTAGGAGTACGGATGATTCCTAGTCGGATTCAATGCTGCGTGTTCTATCGCCCTAGCTATTCGAACGTCGACATGAACGCTCGCTCGAGCATCGTAGGGTCTTGGAGGTGACGTTCCATGTTGTGGATAAAGTGCCCGACGTGGTACCCATCAACAACACTATGATGCGTCTGGATACCCAGAGGCGCAATCAACCGTTCATTGTTCGTATACATCTTGCCAATGCAGAATACCGGCACGGATGCCAGCTTGCTGGTGTATGGGGCTTGTATCGATGTGAAGCTATTCCAAGGGTTATTGGTGATGAAGATCTGCCCCTGATTTGGTGAGCCCACATTCGGATCTGGATCTCGCGCTGCCCTGTCGATGATGGCTACGTTTTCTTCGTAGTCATCAACAAAGCTGTCGGTGTAGACTCCCTTGCAAAGCCGAAAGATCTTCTCTTGCGACAGCAATGTAAACGACGGTATCACCTTGTTGTATTCTACGAGGTGTCCATCGAGAATGCGATGACGCATCTCCGGAACATGATTTGATGCTCTCGTAAGGATCATACCCAGAGTTACGGCAAACCGTTTCTTGTGGTGCTTCACATAGGCGTGAAGCTCAGTCACGTCAATTTGAATCGTCCTATAGACAAGGGGAATCTCAAACGTGAGAAAATGCTCGTACCAGAAACGTCGAGGATAGCTGTCTAGCTCTATGGGTGTTGCGGTGGGCCATTCAAACATCAGAATACTCCAGGGGGCGGGTGGTGACTATCTGAGCAATCGATTGCGCAGTTGCGCATACATGTCCGGAACCTTTGTCTTGCTGAGGTCATCGATGTAGATGATGTAGTACGTGGACTGTTTGCCGAACACTTCGAGTTGTTCATTGAGATAGGCCAACGTTGCCCCATAGCGAGAATAGAAGGAGTAGATCTCATCGGAAAACGTAGAGCCCACCATGACAAGGTGGGAGCGAGCAATCATACGTTCGAAGACGTGATACCACAGCTCGAGCTTTTCGCGTCCGTTCTTTCGATCAGGTGCCACCCAGATTGTTCCGAGCTCATACGTCTGCAATCCCTCGGCCTTTGCGCGCAGCTCAGCGGCAATGTCCGGTGGGATCCGATCGAGAGTACGGTAGGACTGTTCGGTATTGATCGTATAGCCCGATACTGCGTCTCCCTCTGCATCACGAAAGATGTAAACGACTTCGCACTCCCGGAGAAAATCGATAGACAGATCAAGGTCGGAAACAGGGATTCCCAAAGCGTGTGCGTAGGACTCTAGGAACAGTTGACGTTCCTCATCGGTCGATACTTCGTATGCTGTGGTGGTGAGTCCTGCCATGGTGTGTTCCTGTGTGACGATGATGTGGTCGATAGGAGCAAAGCTACCTTGCTCACTAGCTTTGTCACAACGTCAACAGCAGGTGCGCACATGTCAGAACAAGACCAGCAATTCGTACTATTCATTTCATCGGAACGATGCCAAGGGCATAGCCGCTGTTGTTCACTGGCCCCAGAGCTGGTTGCATCGGATGACTATGGGTATGCACAGGTTATCGGTGACGGCATCGTTCCTGCCGATTTGCTGTCAAAAGCAAAGCTAGCCGTTGCCAACTGCCCGGAGTTTGCGATCCGGTTGAATCGTGCATAGTATGGCGAGTACTCCCATGAATGATTCCAAACCCGTCCATGATTGGTCAATCGATTTCGACCATCTGGATCCGCAGTGGACAAGTAACCCCTATGCAATCTGGGATGCGCTGCGTCCAACATGTCCGGTAGCAACATCACAACGCTTTGAAGATGGGGCTTATCTGCCCCTGAGCTACAACGACATCTACGCCATAGCCTACGACACAGAGCACTTTTCTTCGAGACGGATCATTGTCCGCGAACAAAAGGTTCCGATCGTTGGCGTGCCACCCATCACGAGCGATCCACCGGAGCATACCCCTGCCAGGCGTATCCTGCTGCCACCATTTGCTCCGAGAGAAGTTCAGAAGCTTGAACCGTTGACGCGTGATGTGTGTGTGTCTCTTCTCGAAGCGGTCGGCGATCGTAACGAGTTCGATGCCGCAGTGGAGTATGCACAAAGCGTGCCGGTGCACATCATGTGTCAGATTATGGGACTTGATGTAGCCGATGCTGAAACGTTCCGCGATTGGATCTACAGAACCAATGTCGAGGGTGTGCGCAACACGCAGGCGAACATCATCGTCCGCCACGAAATGAACGAGTATTTCCTCGAACAGATCAATCAGCGCAGAGCACATCCCGGTGCGGATCTTATCTCCTACCTACTGACCGTTGAGATTGAAGGTCAGCCCCTTACCGAACGTCACATTCTCGGCACGCTTGTGCTGCTCATCATCGCTGGCATTGATACCACGTGGAGTTCAATAGGTGCATCAATCTGGCATTTAGCGACGCACCCTGACGATCTTCGCAGACTCGTTGCTGAGCCTGAGTTGCTTCCCACGGCGGTCGAAGAATTCCTGCGAGCCTATGCTCCGGTGACAATGGCGCGCGAAGTGGTCAAAGAGACAACGCTCTCGGGATGTCCATTCAAAGAAGGCGGGCAGGTACTTCTTTCCTATCCGGCTGCCAACCGAGACCCTGCGAAGTTTCCCGATGCAGAGAAGGTGCTCATCGACCGGGCACACAACCCACATGCAGCCTTCGGTCTCGGACGTCACCGTTGCCTTGGTTCGAACCTTGCGCGTATGGAAATGATCGTTGCATTAGAAGAGTGGCTCAAGCGCTACCCGTCGTTTCAGCTCCAGGAAGGGGCTGTTGTAACGTGGTCCGAGGGCACGGTTCGTGGACCAAGAACAGTACCGGTGAAGGTTTACCGTCAGCAGACCTGCTAACAACACCCTGCTTTCGGATCGCAGCTCGCAGCAGGCTTTTTGCCGTAGACGGTGATGCTGAGAATGCCATCGTGCCGTTCGTGCATCTGACGAACCTCGTCGTCGGTGAGGTACTTCGAGAGAACATCTGCAGGAATGATCACCGGCTTTTCCTTTTGAACCTGCACGTCGGTGAAGCCAACCTCGTGCAAGAGGTGCTGATACTCTGTTTGTTGAATGGCTCCGGACACACAGCCGGCATACATCTCGGCATCGTGCTTGAGGGCATCGGGCAGTTCGCCGCGGAGGACCACGTCGCTAATGCTGAAGTGAGCTCCGGGTTTGAGAATGCGATACATCTCGGCGAAAGCCTGACGCTTGTTTGGCACGAGATTCAGAACGCAGTTTGATACCACCACATCGGCGCGGTTGGCGGCTATCGGTATGTGTTCGATATCGCCAAGACGGAACTCGACGTTGTTGAAACCGAGAGCATCGGCATTCTCACGCGCCTTGTCGATCATCGCGGGCGTCATGTCAATACCGATCACTTTGCCGGCCTCGCCCACGAGAGCGCGTGCAACAAAGGCGTCGTTGCCGGCACCCGAACCGAGGTCCACTACCGTATCGCCTTCGCGGATCTGCGCAAACTCCGTCGGGATACCGCACCCCAGTGCAAGGTCTGCCCCTTCCACATACCCTTTGAGCTTGGAGTAATCTTCGGCGAAGATGGTATAGTCGACAGTTGAACAGCCCCCTACACCGCAACAGGAGGCCGCATTCTCTTCCTTGCTCTGTGTGGCAATCTGGGCATAGGTGTCGCGAACCATCTGCTTGGTTGCGTCGGCGGTTTGCTGTGTGTTCATGTTTCGACCTCGACTTCGAGGAATGTTTTTGGGTTGCCGTTTCGCGTAATGTTCGCGCTCGGACCCGATGACGAATTCGAGAAGAATCTCGTGAACCCTTGCAAAATGTCAGTGCAAATGACATTTTGCGCCTCATTATGTCAATACGACCACGCATTTTGCGGCCTCAACAGGGTTCATTCTTCCTTTTAGGGCCGAGGGGAACGGGAAAGACGCTCTGGACCCGGAGTGTGTTTCCGGATGCGATCGTGGTTGACCTATTGGATCCGGCTCAGTATCTGCTCTACAGTGCGCGTCCTGAACGGTTGCGGGAACTCGTCCAGGGTGCTCCCGAGGGTGGTACAGTCGTGATTGACGAAGTGCAGAAGGTACCCCGCATTCTGGAGGTTGTCCACCAACTCATCACCGATGCCTTCCCTGTCAGGTTCATTCTCACAGGGTCGAGTGCTCGTAAACTCCGACGGGGCGATGTGAACCTGCTAGGGGGACGTGCCACGCGCGTGCACTTTCATCCTTATGTGGCGTCGGAACTCGGTGCGGATTTCAGCATAGAAAAGGCGCTGGAATTCGGAATGGTGCCCGTTGTTGTTGAGTCCATACAACCCTCGCAAACACTTCGTTCGTATACCTCTCTCTACATACATGAGGAGGTGTTTGCCGAAGCACTTGTTCGAAGCGCGGAGCAATTCGCTCGATTTCTCGAGGCGCTGAGCTTCTCGCACGGAGAGGTTCTTACCGTTACGAACATTGCTCGCGATAGTGGTGTGGGCCGTGGTACAGTAGAGTCGTACATAACAATCATTGAGGACCTCATGCTGGGATTTCGGTTGCCGATCTTTACCCACCATGCAAAGCGGCATCTGGCACAGCATCCCAAGTTTTACTTCTTTGATACGGGTGTCTATCGTGCGATTCGACCAACGGGTCCGTTGGATGACGCGCACGCGATTCAGGGTCATGCCCTCGAGGGCTTAGTTGCACAACATCTACGTGCGTGGTGTGACTTGGCAGATGATGGTCGAAAGCTCTACTATTGGAGAACGCGAAGTAATGTAGAGGTTGACTTTGTTGTGTACGGTCCATCGACATTTGAGGCCATTGAGGTAAAGAATACAACAACGGTCCGCCCTCGGGATCTAGCTGCTCTGGTTAGCTTTCGGGAAGAATACCCATCGGCCACTGCACGACTCCTGTATCGAGGCACAGAACGCCTCGTGCGAAACGGGATCATCATTGAGCCGGTCGAATCTTGGCTTAAGGGAATCTGCTAGCCCCTTGTCACAATCCCATGGTTATGCCAACAATTGGCTGCAATTGCATGATGGTGGTTTGACCTCGAAGCTCGTATGCTCCGAAGAAGCGCAGACCGGCATTGAAGGATGTTGGTCCGAGCTGCACCAATGACGTAGAGACATCCGCAATGGCAAGGGGGCCTGTGGCTGCCATACCAATAGCGATGGAGCCCCTGATTTCACGGTCCAGCATCGACACATAAGCAAGGGTGCCTTCTGCGCCAACTGCGGCAAACGGCAACAGTGCCTGCTGAGGTGATATCTGCGAGATGCCGTTGACGAAGACGGAAGATTGAAGTGGTGCCGAGAGAATGCCCGACTCAACAAAGAGGTGGGCGTTGTCTGATGAGAGCAGTTCGTAACGGAAACTCGCACCAGCACCACCAACCAGTCCTGACACCTGACCAAGTGACGGAAGAGCGATCGTTGCGGGCGGTTCAGCTATCATAGGCATGAACGCTGGTGAAGCGAGTGAGCGAATTGATGCACGGTCGTTCCCACGACTACTGACTGGTTGAATCACAACTTCTTCGATGTCTGCCTGTATGACGGGCGGTTCAGCCAATGATTCGGACGCCGGTGAGCTGGCGCGAAGTACTCGCTTTTCAACGGCTGGGATGGCAGCAGTTGTGTGGCTGCGCAACGTCATTTCGCTGGTGGACGTGGCGGAAATGCGATTCAGTCCGTTCGACATATCTATGCGAGCAACAGAACTAACGAGGAAGACGAGCCCAATAATGATCTGCCGAACCATCGGCACGAACAAGTGCGATATACCATGTGTATGGGTGGTTGCAATCGACGAAAGAACTGCGGCGCGAAGGTGACTAGGGGGCTCGATGGTAAACGCATCGTCAATGATGGCTAGGTCCACCTGAGCTTCCTGCTCCAGTATCTCTGCAACGCGTGGGTCGCGTTCAACATCCTCAAGAAATGCCTCGCGCTCAAGATCGTTGAGATCACCCTCAAGGTATCGCTGGGCTAGAATTCGAGCGCTGGAGATCATCGGCGAACCTCGCTGACAAGGTGCGCCAGCTTGCGACGCAGAAGGGTCTTGGCACGCTGAACTCGCATTCGAACCGTACCAGATGATTCGGAAATCATTTCGGCGATCTTCTCGTACGACAAGCCATCATAGTACCGAAGAAGAAACGCATCTCGCATCAGAAGCGGGAGATCAGAAATCACGCGCTCTAGGTGCTGTGCAATGTCGGCGCTGAAGATCTCCGGATACGGATCGGCCACTAGGTGGTCTTCATCGATCTCAACTGTTTCCTTGTGGTCGCGGCGCATATTGAGCACGCGCTGACGAGCGATCATCAAACAGAATGGCAGCGGATCCGAGATCGTGTTGCCACGAAGCAGATGCGCATGTACCCGAATGAATGTCTCCTGCGTCACATCACAGGCATCGCTTACACACGCCGTCATCCGCAAGGCATATGTGTACACCTGCCGGGAGTAGGCGTCATAGAACGCACCAAAGGCGGCATCCCGCTGCTTTGGATCGTTGAGCATCTCCAGCAGATGCGACTCGTTGTGAATGTGAGAGCGTGATTGCATTTCGATTGATCTACACCCCGGACTATGAAAAATGTCACCAAATGAAGACACCATTCCGGAAATGTGACGTTCCGCTTCCTATGGGGTGTATCGAAACATAGCACTAGAACCGAGGAATCAGACAATGCGATCGAAGAATGTCATCATGACCTTGCTCTGCGGCATGGTCCTTGTCGCACCCGGGTTTGCGCAGGATCAGCTCGGTGCCGCGTGGGCCACCTATCTCGGAGGCTCCGGGAATGATGAGGCACGTGCCCTGGTCGTCGATGAGAACGACAACGTCTACGTCTGCGGAGTGGTTGAGGGAACGGACTATCCGCCCCCTCAAAACGTACCAACATCATTCGATCAAGGACCAGGGGGCTTTCTGGCGTCATTCAGTCCCGACGGTAAGCTGCGATGGCTGCAGTATTTCAGTTGTTGCAGGCCACATGAGCTCGTCATCACGAAGAAGGGGACGCTGCTCATGGCCGGGCAGACGATAGAAGCGCTCGGTGTCAGTGGCTTCGTAGCGCTCTTCAATACTGATGGTGAGCGTGTCGGACGTGACTATACATTCGACGGATCAAAGGATGATATCGTCACGTGTATCGATGTGCAGACCGATCCGACGAACGGCGCTGAGGTTGTCTATGTAGCCGGCATTACTGAGTCCAGCGACTTCAAGGTAACTCCTAACGCTCCGCAAGGTGCCTACCAAGGCGATGGCCCGGGAGCAACGAGCGCCCGCGACGGCTTTGTGGCAATTCTGCGGATCGCCCCGATTGGTGGAGTCTTGCAGCTCATTCCTGCCGTTGTGACATACTTCGCGGGCCCTGGTCTGGACGAGGTCCTTGCACTGCGTGTGGGTCAGGAAGACGGTAAGGCAAGTAAGATCTACATCGGGGGTCGTACGCGTTCCAGCAAACTGCCTGCTCCGGGAATCCAGCAACCTAGCCGCCTTGGGGGTCCGTCTGATGACGACGGATTCGTTGCCTGTCTCGATGCATCGACACTGGAAGGACAGTGGATGATGTTCCTCGGGGCTGCGGGCGATCAGGCAGTGCATGGGCTGCAGACGGACGCTGGTCCGACGGCTAACCCCACCACCGGCAACCTGATCCGTGTGTGTGGAGTGAACAACGGTAGCGACTTCCCATGGCCCGGGCAAGCGGGTGTGCCGCCAGTACTCTATCAAGGAGGAAGCGCTCTCGGTGGTGACGCCTTCTATCTGGAGATTCAGGAGCGGTTCAATCCGGGTCAGAACATCACTGATGCGTTCGTTGCCCAGGTTTCCGGTGTTGCCTCTACGGGGGACGATTTTCCAGGGGCCTTCGCGCGGAGGCCGGAGACGCTTGATCGTATCGTGGCGTTCTCCGATGGAATTGTGACCTCTGCCGGTGCCTCGACAAACTTCAATGCCTATATCTACTCGTGCGATGCCAATCGTTCTTTCGTGAAAGAGTACCGAGGTAATGGCGACGAGTTCACGCTCGATGTGCAGCAGGCGCGGTTTGGCTTCGGCGGCTATGATGTTGGCCAGAAGTCAAAGTACTTCTGTGGTCGCACAACGAGCACCAGTCTGCCCGCTACCGATGCTGCCGGACCCGTCTTTCAGCGCACCCTAGGGGGCGGGCAGGATGCCTACATCGTAAAACTTGGATGTGCCGCCAGGACTGCACGCATCGCAGCGTCGGATTCCGTACTGTGCTCTGTGGCAGATAGCTCAATGCTGACACTTCAGCCGAGTCCGCAAAATGTGAAATGGGAAGACGGTTCAACATCACTGATGCGAGTGATACGCAATCCGGGAACATACAAGGTTGAATTCACCGAAGCAGGCGGATGCCGATTCATCGATTCGGTTACCATTCGCTCAGGCACAAAACCCCAGGGAACACTGACGCCTTCCGGTACAATTGATCTCTGTTCCAATCGCAATCCGCAGATCACCGTCAATGGCACCAACTTCGCAACTGTTCAGTGGTCAGGCGGCACGGTCGTAGATCAACGTACGATCCGCGTGTCGGCTGCCGGTAAGTACTGGGCAACGCTGACCTCGTCCGATGGATGCGTTACCACCACAGACACCGTTACCGTCACATCACTCAGCGGCGCGGCGGGAATCAACGCCGTGCTTGGATTAGTAAACAAGGATAGTGTGGAAGTCGGTGAGACCGCTCGCCTCACGCTGCGTCTAACACCACCTGCGGGTGTGCCGCTCGAATCACTTCCTGTCGACTGGTCAGCCGTTGTGCGTT
>VEQR01000083.1 GCA_018883125.1 Candidatus Kapaibacterium sp. | reverse complement strand
CGCCTTCGGCGTGCGAGACCTTCGGTGCGAGACGCCTTCGGCGTGCGAGACGCCTTCGGCGTGCGAGACCTTCGGTGCGAGACGCCTTCGGCGTGCTAGACGCTTCGGCATGCGAGACGCTTCGCGTGGGGGACGCAGTAATCAGTAATCAGTAATCAGTAATCAGCAATCAGTAATCAGTCATCTCAGCGTCACTACCTCACCACTCCTACGCCAAAGAGCGTGCTGCCGCGCTGGGTGGTAAGGCGGATGAAGTAGGCGCCTTGGGAGATCTCGGGGATGTTGACGCTGACCGAGTGGTCTCCGCCAAGGTCGTCGGGACTGGTGTAGAGCGTGGCAACGGTGCGGCCGGTGATGTCGATGAGGTCGAGCACGACGCTGGATGGTGTGGTGAGCGTAAAGATCACATCCGTGGCACCCGGTACATGCAGGGGCGAGCCCCCTACATGAAGGATTGCGTCAGAATAGGGAAGGGGCGAGTATGGCTGCACATCAATGCCCTGCTGGGTGGCAGCATTGCGGGCGGACCGCAGAGCGCTGCGCAGCTGAGCCTGCGATGTACCGGCAGCGAGAACAAAGGCAATCTGCTGCGATGCACCGGGGCCGAGCGTAAAGGGTCCGGCACCAACGACGGTGGAAACGTCCGTGGGCGTGGAGGTGCGCCGCTTTAGGCCCTGGGACATCATGTACCACTTCTCGGCAGTGGTGAAGTCATCGTAAACACTTGGACAATCCTGCGCGCCATCGTTGTCGACGGCAAATCCGTTCACAGGCAGAGGCGAGATCATTGCCATGGCAATGCGCGGCAACGCCGGGTCCGAAAGGCTATAGGTAACGAATGCCCCGGATTCGTTGTCCCACGTGCACACGTTGTTGGCACCGTTGGCACCAAGGTCAAAATCATAGTAGTACGCGGTGAAGAGGTCGCTGATGGCTGCGGGACTCACGTTCTGCACGTCGAGAACAACGAGGATGCTGTTGCGGAGCGAATCCTCGGTGCGGGCGTAAACGTTCTTACGGATGTATACGCCAAGACCAAGAGGGTCTCGCACATCGTCAAAGCTTGTGGCGATGCGCGCGCCCGATATGACGCTGTCCGCGCGAAGCGAGGCGTTGCGTCGAGCACTGAATGACATATCCTTGACGCTGGTCTCCGCGCCGCGGGCAACATTGGAAAGGCGCAGCGGACCGGTCCCGATCATCAGTGCCCCTTCGAAGAGAAGACTTGTCGATCCCTTGTACCTGAAGCCAACACCCTGCTCGTTAGCAGAATAGTCATTGTACCCAATATTACCAGTGGAGTTCACAGACGCAGCGATGTCATTTACCTCAATCGTGGCGTAGGTGGGATTGGCTATGCCGGTAATCACGTCGCTTCCCACAAGTTGCCCGCCATCGTATACCTGAACCCGTAGAGTAAACTTCGCATCACTTGCGGCCATGGGATCAATGATAAAGCGAAAGGGGTTGGGCAGCGTCCGCTCGGCTTGGCTTGCCACAGCACCAAGGACAACCGAGCTGTCGAGGGCCGTCGAAAGGGTATCAAGTGGACGCACCACAATACGCGCATTGACAAGGTCGTTGAGCATATTCCGAATGGTCAACCCAAGTTCAATGGTGTCCGCTGAAAGGAAAATATCGTTACGATCGGCATCCTGCAGTGTTGACGACTCCACGACGCACCATCGGGCGTTTGTTCCCGAGCAGGATCTGAAGGCATTCACTCGCCCCGTGCCGATGAGTCCGTCATATCCGGGATTGAGTGTGTCGATGTTGTCGCTTCCGGCGATCACCGCCGCTCGCGTCTGAGCAGGCGTATACGCCGGGAAGCACCGGCGTACCATTGCGGCAACAGCCGATACAACGGGTGCCGCCATTGACGTGCCATCGTACGAGGTGTAGGTGTTGCGTGGAATGGTCGAGAAGATCCCAACGCCGGGCGCTGAAACATCCACCGTGGAATGGTAGTTGGAAAAGAACGCCACGCGGTCTGTGTACCCGGTTGCCGCAACCGATATGGCCTCGGGATATGCAGCGGGATAGAATGCTTGGTTGGACGCGTCATTGCCAGCGGCACCCACCACGAGGCTGCCCAGCTCCGTAGCCTTTTGCACAACAGCCACGTCGGCAAAAGTCGGCGAGGCACTTCCAAACGAGCAGTTGATGACGCTGGCTCGCATGGACGCTGCATAGAGTATGCCATCGGCGGAGCGAGAAACAGATTCGGAAGTAGGATCGTCACGTCCCACTTTGACGGGTAAAACGACGAGACTCTTGCCCACGCCGGCCATGCCGATCTTGTTATTCGTCTGTGCGGCCACGATGCCGCCAACATGCGTGCCATGGGCGTTGCCGGGCAAGGGGGAGTTGTCCTGCTTTGAACCATCAGAGCCCACAAAGTCCCAGCCAAACCAATCGTCCACAAATCCATTGCCATCATCATCCACGCCATTGGATCGCTTGTCGCGTCCGCGTCCGTCGGAACCCGTCTCGCCCACGTTGCGCCAGATGCTGCCCTGCAGATCGCTGTGCAGCGTGTCAATTCCGGTGTCGATGATCGCCACAACTGTTACGCCATTGTTTGGCACAACATCCCACGCGCGGAAGGCATCGATAAGGGGCAGGTAGTACTGACGATAGACTTCGGGATCGTTCGGTTCGCCAACGATGCGCTGCTCGGGAAGCACCTGAGCGCGCTGGACCATTCCTCGTGACTGGAGCTTAGAGGCCAGGAAAGGGGCGTTGCGCGGACCCGTCAGATGAATGACGCCATAGCGCGAAAGCTGCTCCGTGGTGACCGACGCCGCGCGCTTGGAAAAGGACCTCTGCTCGGCCTGTTCCACGCAGCGCAGTGTTGAACTTTGGATGTATGGCTCGCAGGTATGCCGACCAAGCAGACGCTCAAAGGCTTCGATGGAGCCATAGCGCCCCTTATCACGCCATTGAGTGAAGGTCTCTGAATTTGCATCGAACTCTACAAGAAGCGATGTGGTCTGCGCCGACGCCACACTCGCAGCACACATGACGATCAGCAGGATCGTCTGCCAGCGCCTCATCGGGCATTCCACGAGATGCGCTTGCGCATGATCCGCTCGCTGCCAAGGCGTACCTCGGCGATGTACTCGCCCGTTGGCACAGGCTTGCCATCCTGGGCGCGGCCGTTCCAGGTAAGTGTATACGTGCCCGGCGCCTGCATGCCCTTGAAGAGCGTTGCAACGATCATGGCCTGCGGAGAGTAAATGACGATCTCTACAGAAAGCTGCTCGTCCACAACATATCGAATCACCGGACTGACGTCTTCCCCGATACCGAAGACCTTTGCGATGTCCGAGAAACTTACCTGCACATTGCCGGTTCCCATCGGACGCAGCAACACTCCCGGCACGTACATCGCATTGGCCAAAGTCAGCTGGTACTGCACAACATCTTTGTCACGGGGCTTATAGATCGAGTTCGGTATGTCCATCACATCATCAATGGCATCCCAAATGGTGCGACGCGCATTCTCGCGGGCCTGACGCATAAGCATGGCGGAGGTTTCGCGCGTCGACATGGCGAAGCGCGTTGGTGCGGTGATCTGCAGCTGCATAGCCTTGAGGTAGGACGAATCCTGATCGACGCTGCTTTCTGCCTGACCTGCTCCGGGAACGCCCGGACGCGTCGATGACGACGTGTCCACCGTCATGAACTCCGCAGGCGACAAGGGGCGGGGCTGCTGAAGGATCGTCGATGTCTGCGCAGAAGCTTGCCGAGAAGCGCAGGCGACGATGAGCAGAAGGACAAGAAGGGATGTGGTGCGATGTGGTGACATTGGCAGGCGGCAAAATACCAAACCGGTGCTCGCGAAAAGAACAACGCCGGAACCTCAATGGAGATTCCGGCGTCGGTACGGGTTGTCAGGATGTCGAGGGCGCTTTTACTGACCCAGGATGTTCTTGTCGGCGTCACGCAGAAGATCTCCCAGCGTTACCCCCGGTGATTCCTGTTGCTGCGACGAGTGCGACTGCTGACGATCGCGGTCGTAGCCACGATCGTATCCGCGGTCATTATCGCGTGAACGTCCGCCGCCACGATTCTCATCTGATTGCGCTGCTGCGATGCTGCCATCTTCGTTGCGCATGGCCAGGATGAGGCTGGCGTTCTCGGCGTTCAGATCAGCCACGGCACATTGGATGACGTCTCCAACGTTGAACGGCAGCTTGCCACCACGGCTACCAACCATCTTGGAGCGAGGCATGAATCCGTCAAACGTATCCTTGATGCGAACAACGGCGCCTTGCGTGCTGATGCTCTGGACAGTCCCTTCCACATCACTGCCAATCGGCATTTCGGTGGCAAGGGTTAGCCATGGGTTTGGCTGGGTCTGCTTGTAGCCGAGCGCCAGCTGATGCTTTTCTTCGTTGGCTGAAAGTACTTCGACGTCGATCGTCTTGCCGACCTCGAGAATTTCTGAAGGGTGCTTCACGCGACGCGTCCAGCTGAGCTCACTCACGCGCAGAAGGCCCTCGATCTTTGGAGCAACCTTCACATACGCACCGAACTCGGTGATGCGCTCCACCGTGCCCTTCAGGCGCTTGCCTGCCGGATACGTGGCGTTGACGCCTACCCATGGGTCCGCTTCGTGCTCGCGGTGCGAAAGTGCGATCTTCTTTTTGTCGCGATCGATCTCAACAATATTGACTTTGATCTTCTCGCCCTTGCGGACAACGTCACTTGGGTTGTTCACGCGTGAGCGCGACAAACGCGACACGTGCACCAGGCCTTCCAGGCCACCGATGTTGACAAATGCACCAAACGTTGTCAGCGAAGTAACAACGCCCTCGTGCGTGCTGCCCACCACAATGGAATTCCACATCTCATCCATAAGGATATCTCGGCGCGTTACAACGGCCGACTTGTGGCCAGTGTCGTCCGATTGCAACTCGTGCACCTTCACACGCACTGCCGTTCCGATGAGCGCCTGTAGCTCCTCATCCGTGGCATTCTTACGAAGTCCAACGTGCGATGCCGGCAGGAAAATGCGCAGACCCTGGAAGTCGCCCCGCAGACCACCCTTGACGCGCTCGCTGATGGACACTTCGAACACACCGTTCGAATCCTTGAATCCTTCAAGCACGGCATAGGCCGCATCGCGCACCTTGCGTTCCTCTTCCTTGCGCTTCTTTTCTTCTTCCTTCTTGCGGGCTTGCTCTTCGCGCTCGGCATCAGAAAGGACCGGTGCCTCTACTGCTGCGGGAGCCTCAGCAGCCGGAGCCTCAGCAGCCGGAGCCTCAGCAGCCGGAGCCTCAGCAGCCGGAGCCTCAGCAGCCGGAGCTTCAGCAGCCGGAGCTTCAGCAGCCGGAGCTTCAGCAGCCGGAGCCTCAGCAGCCGGAGCCTCAGCAGCCGGAGCCTCAGCAGCCGGAGCCTCAGCAGCCGGAGCCTCAGCAGCCGGAGCCTCAGCAGCCGGAGCCTCAGCAGCCGGAGCCTCAGCAGCCGGAGCTTCAGCAGCCGGAGCTTCAGCAGCCGGAGCTTCAGGAGCAGCTTCTATCGGAGCTGGCTCAGCAGCCGGTGCTGGAGCTTCTTCGGCAACAGGAGCTGGTGCCGGAGCATTGGTGGATTCGATTGGAGCGGTTTCGCCAACGCCTTCGTTGGCTGGAGTGGCAGAGCCTTCGGCGCTGTCAAGTGGCTGTTCGGACATCATTGCTGAAACGACGGATGGGGGTGAAAAGATCTCTCGAGTGCTCGCCTCGCGGGCGATCGCATTTCCTTCATTTAGGCAGGGGGCTCAAAGCCCCTTTCCTGACCATCTGAAGGGGCCGTAAAGATACGTGAAAATTGCTGTACGAATTGTGACCGTTTGGGAAAACCGTTCTCATGCCGTAGGTTTGCGGGCTCTGTTTGAAACAATCAACCCCTGTCGTCGGTTTGGACGCCAACGACTGCGACACGCAACCATAGGAGATCCACATGAGCGATCGTCGTTTGTACGAAGCTACATATATCATCAACGCTGTCCTTGAGGACAACGACGTTGAGGCCGTCATTGCCCGCACCACGGCGTTCCTCGAAGAGAACGGTTCTACGATCGTTGAGCTGAACAAGATGGGTCGCCGTCGTCTAGCATACCCGATCAACAAGAAGTTCAACGGCTACTATGTGTATGCCGCCTTCGAGGCACCACCGGCAACGCTTCCGCTTCTTGAGAAGTATTTCTTCCTCGAAGAAAACGTGATGCGTCACCTGACGGTTCAGCTGGATCCAAAGCTCCGCGAGTTCCGCAAGGTTCGTGCCGAAGCTCAGGCCGCCCGCGCAGCTGCAATGGCTGAGGCTGCCAAGACCGGCTCACCGATGTAATCACCTCCGATTCTGAACACTCAATCCGGCGCAGAGCGCCCCCTGAATTGAAGGAACGACAATGAAGATCATCCTGCGACAAGACGTCGAAAATCTGGGCAACATTGGTGAGATCATCACGGTCAAACCAGGTTACGCCCGCAACTACCTGATCCCGAACCAGATGGCCTATTATGCCACGGCTGGTGCTATCCGTGCGCTGGAAACAGAAAAGAAGCAGTACGAAGCCCGTATGGCCAAGGCACGTCAGGCCGCCGAAGTAACGGCAAGCCAGCTTGGCGAGCTGCAGATCACCATCTCGATGCCGGTTGGCGAAGAGGGACGTCTGTTCGGTTCGGTCACGGCACCAATGATCGCTCAGGAGCTTGAGCTGCGCGGCTTCCGTGTTGATAAGCGCCACGTGATCATCGATGAGCCGATCAAGACGCTCGGCATCTTTGACGTCAAGGTCAAGCTCATGAGTGACCTTGTTGCACCGCTCAAGGTGTGGGTGATCGCTCAGGACTAAGACACTGCTACGACATGCAATTACTGCAAAGCCCGTTCGAACTCTCGGACGGGCTTTCTTGTTACAGGGCCCTATGAGCACATTCCTTCTTATTGGCGGATCGGGTTTTCTCGGACGCCGGATCGCTGCCGCTGCTCTTGAGCGCGGACATACTGTCACGATCGTTTCACGGAGCCGCTCTGCCGTCAACGGCTGCGCGGTGCTTGGCTACGATGCCCTTGAGAGTGCTGTTGCCGCAAGCGACGTGGTGATAAACCTTGCAGGTGAAAACGTCGGCGCTCGACGTTGGAGCGCCAAGGTGCGCCATGGCATCCTCGCAAGCCGCGTCGATACGACCCGTCGCGTTGTGGAAGCGATCCGCCAAGCCCCCTCCAAGCCGGCGCTCATCAATGCTTCGGCGATTGGGTACTACGGTGACACGCTTGTGCCGTCGAACGAGGGCATGGGGGCCGGACAGACCTTTCTGGCAACCGTCACTAAGGCCTGGGAGGATGCGGCAATGGAAGCGGCCGACATTACACGCGTGGTTTGCCTGCGCATTGGCGTGGTGCTCGACCCGCAGGATGGCGCTCTGGCAAAGCTGATGCTACCGATGAAGCTCTTTGTAGGGGGCGTTCTGGGCAGCGGACGTCAGATGTTCCCCTGGGTACATCGGGATGACGTTGTGGAGGCCTTCCTCTGGGCTGCCGAGAATGCGTCTGCGCATGGACCATACAACGTGGTGTCCCCGCATTGCATAAGCATGACAGAGTTCGTGCGCACACTCGGAGCTGTGATGCACCGCCCAACACTGTTCCCGGTCCCGGGTGGGGCCTTGCGTCTGCTGCTGGGCAAGCAGGCCGACATGGTGCTGCACAGTCACTACATCGTCCCCATGCGACTCATGGGATCAACCTTCCGCTTTGCCTATCCCGATCTGGAAGGGGCTTTGCGAAACCTGCTCAGCAGGTAAGCCGAATTGGTTAGTTTTGTAGTCCGTTTTCCAAACAAACGTAGTCGCACGAACATTCCGCCAGGGTCGTATTCATGAGCATTGAAGTCGTCATGCCCAAGATGGGCGAGTCCATCCAAGAAGGCAAGATCCTCCGCTGGGTCAAGAACGTCGGTGACAAGGTCGAGCGCGACGAGGTCATCCTTGAGATATCCACGGACAAGGTCGATACCGAAGTTCCGTCACCGGCATCCGGCGTGATCAGCCAGATCCTGTTCCAGGAAGGCGACACGGTTGAAGTTGGCAAGGTGATCTGCGTCCTCGGCGATGCCGCCGGCGCACCAGCACCAGCTCCGGCAGCCACTGCTCCGGCACCTGTCGTTGCACCAGCACCAGCACCTGTACCGGCACCGGCACCGGCGCCTGCTCCAGCCGCTGCTCCTGCTCCGGCTCCTGCTGCTGGCGGCGCAACGGTTGACGTGGTGATGCCGAAGATGGGCGAGTCGATCCAAGAAGGAAAGGTCCTTCGCTGGGTCAAGAAGCCAGGCGACAAGATTGAGCGGGACGAAGTGCTCCTTGAGATCTCGACAGATAAGGTCGATACCGAAGTTCCGTCTCCGTCGGCAGGCACCCTTGTGGAAGTCCTTGCCAACGAGGGTGACGTTGTAGAAGTGGGCAAGGTGATTGCCCGCCTCTCTTCGGGCGCAGCTGCGGCTGCTCCGGCGGTTGCCGCTCCGGCGCCTGCGGCAGCTGCACCGGCACCAACGCCGGCTCCAGCACCAGCACCAGCTCCGGCACCTGCCGCTGCTGCTGCTGCTGCCGTTCACATCGCTGGCGCCGCCACATCGAGCGTCCCACGCCAGTCCGGCGCTCGATTCTACTCGCCCCTTGTCCGTAGCATCGCTGCGGCCGAAGGCGTGTCCGTTCAGGAGCTCGACTCCATTACGGGTACGGGGCTTGAAGGACGTGTTACCAAGAACGACATTCTCGGCTACCTTTCGCGTCGCGGAAGTGGCGCTGCAGTTACGGCACCAGCCCCTGCAGCATCGCCATCAGCTCCGGCACCAGCACAAGCATCTGCGCCGGTTGCAGTTGATGCCTTCCCAACGCTGAACATACCTGCCGGTGCCGATACCGAGATCATTCCGATGGACCGCGTGCGCCAGCTCATCGCAGAGCACATGGTCCGCTCAAAGCACACATCGCCACACGTTACGTCGGTTGCTGAAGCTGATGTTACGGGCATCGTGAAGCTGCGCGAGAAGATGAAGAACGCCTTTGGTGCTCGCGAAGGATTCAAGCTGACGTTCAACCCGTTCTTCGGCTATGCCGTGTGCGAAGGCGTCAAGGCCTTCCCACGTATCAACGTCAGCGTCGACGGAAAGAACATCATCCAGCACCGCCGCGTGAACCTCGGTATGGCAACAGCCCTGCCTGATGGAAACCTCATCGTGCCAGTGATCAAGGGTGCCGAGAACCTGAACGTTACGGGCGTTGCCCGCATGATGAACGAACTTGCCAACAAGGCCCGCACCAAGAAGCTTTCTCCGGACGACATCGCCGGCGGAACCATTACGGTAACCAACGTGGGTTCCTTCGGATCGCTCTTCGGCACGCCGGTAATCAACCAGCCGCAGACGGCCATCGTTGGCATCGGTGCGATCCAAAAGCGTCCGGTCGTGCGCGAACTCGACGGCGAAGACGTGATCGTTGTGCGCAGCATGGTCTATCTGTCCATCACGTACGATCACCGCGTCATCGACGGTGCTCTGGCCACACAGGCACTTGCCGCAATGGTACGTGCGCTGGAGAGCATCAACGAGAGCAATACGACGCTCTGAGAGACAGATCTAATAGCCCCGGGCCTTGGCCCGGGGAACGAGCGACGAGAGACAAGAGACGAGAGACAAGAGACGAGTGACGAGTGACGAGTGACAAGTGACGAGTGACGAGTGACAAGTGACGAGTGACTAGTTACAAGTGATGTCACGTTTCGTGGACAAGTTGCTCTATGTTGTTTGTGAACACAACAGACATCATCTTATCGCCAAGGGACAAGGGACCGCTGTCACACGATTCCGTGGTACTCGCACGTATGATCTGGACACTGTGTCGACGGCTGAACCGTGGGCTGCAGCTAGAGCAGTCGGTCTTGTCGCAGTTGCTGAGATCAGGTACTTCCGTTGGGGCAAACATTCGAGAGGCACAGTTCGCCGAGTCCAAGAAGGACTTCATTCACAAGTTGAAGATTGCCGAGAAGGAACTTGGCGAGACGTACTACTGGCTAGGCGTTATGACAACTGAACCGGCTCTAGTCGACGTAAAAGAACTAGAAACGATTCTGGCGACCGCCCTCAATGTCCGACGAATGCTGATCGCTGCAATTAATACAGCCCGAAAGAGCTGAAGGGGTGTGCAATAGCACCCTTATCACTCGCCACTGTTTCCCCGGGCCAAGTCCCGGGGCTATTGTTACAGCTTTGCCACTCGTCACTCGTCACTCGTCACTCGTCACTCGTCACTCGTAACCGGTCACTCTCATCTCTCCAACATGATGGTCACCGGACCATCGTTGACCAAATGAACCTGCATCATGGATCCAAAGACCCCTGTGGCGATCGTCACGGGGGTTTTTTCGTTTGTGATTCGGTCCTGCATGATACCCACGAAGGCATCGAAGAGTGGGCGGGCTACATCGCCCCCTGCAGCGCGGATGAACGATGGACGAGTGCCCTTGGTGAGGTCGCCGTACAAGG
>VEQR01000165.1 GCA_018883125.1 Candidatus Kapaibacterium sp. | reverse complement strand
GGAGGTTGGTAACAGCCAGCGTGTGCGGAATGATTGCCACTTTCAGGCGCTCGGCTTCGAGCTCGGCAACGGTAAGGGAGATTCCATCGATGGTGATGGAGCCCATAGGGATGAGAAGGCGGCGGTACGCGGGCGCAAAGCGCACCCACATTTCCCACACGGAGCCGTCATCGATGATGGCATCAATGGTTCCGGTAGTATCAACATGACCCTGCACGAGGTGACCGCCGAGACGATCTCCGAGGCGGAGTGCACGCTCGAGGTTCACGGTGGTTCCAACATCAAGGGAGCCGATGGTAGTCTTCTTGAGTGTTTCGGCGATAACGTCCGCGGAGAATGAAGTGGTATCAAGGTCGACCACCGTGAGGCAGACGCCGTTGACGGCGATGCTGTGATCGACTGCCGCATCGCTGAGCACGAGATGGGCTTCAACTACGAGTCTGCGTCCGGTGGCAGTTGGTGTGGAGGCAATGATGCGCCCCGTCTCCTCGACAAGTCCCGTGAACATGTCTCAACGCCCCCTGACAAATGCTGTGATAAGATCGATGTAGTTCTGTTCGCCAAGCGTTGCCGGGATCGTGGTGTGGTTTGCACCCTCGATCGGACGTATGAGTTTCGGCTGGGGAGCGATTGCCGCCAGTACCTTACCGTTGGCTTCGTAGCCGACAAAGGTGTCACCCGTGCCGTGCATCATCAGAATCGACGTTGTTACCTTCACGATCTGTGCTCGGTTGTCAAAAGCCCCATCCATGAGGTAGCCTCCCGGGATGTTCAGGATGGTGCCGCTCTGGATAAGTGCCTCGCTGGAAGCGAAGATGGACTCCGTGATGACAGCCTTCGGCTTATGCAGCTGTGTTGCTGTGTACAGGCAGGGGAAGCCACCAAGTGAGTAACCATAGTCAACGATCTGCGTGGTATCTACATCCGAGCGCGACCGGAGGTAGTTCAATGCGGCGGCGGCGTCGGACTTCATGCCGTCCTCCGAGCACGTGCCCGTGCTGCGGCCAAATCCGCGATAGTCGTAGATGAACACATCAAAGCCGGCGCGATAGAGAAGCTCCACGCGGTCCCAGTAAGCCTCGATGTTGTGCTTGTTGCCATGATGATACAGAATCGTGGGATGGGGCTCCACACGCAGCGAATCCGGCTGACGCACAAAGTAACCGTACAGCGTTTCACCACCGGAGGTCAGCGTGACCTCCGTGCGGTTTGCCATCGGGATGACGGCGGTTGACAGCGCATAGGAATCCAACGGCAACGTGTTGAACAGGAAACTGTCCATACTGCAGCCGCTGCTCACAAGTGCAACGGCGATGGCGATAATCAGGTGGCGCTTCATAGGGCGAGGAGTCCTCCGAGATAGATCCCAAACGAGCCGGTGCCGCCGATCGAGGACTCGCCTTCGAAGACGCCATTGCGGGTATTCATATTCGATGCCTGCCAAATGGCCTCGAGCTGCAGCCGCAGTGAGCTGGAGACGGGAAATTGATATCCGGCAAAGGGGCTCATCAGCGTCCGCGCGGGATCGATCTGGATCGTTGCATGCGAGCCGAGGTAAACGAGAGACGTTTCTCCAACGGACCATGAGGCATTTGCCGTAAGGTTCGGATACACCCGCGCAGGGGCCGAACGGGCAAGGCTGGCAAAGCCAATGACCTGAGCGCTGACGGTTATCTCTGGAACTGCGCCGTCCTGACGCAGCGCGCGCATGCTTGCGCCAACGTCGAGGCCGGCCACGCCAAAGGCAGCCACCAGCAGATGCGCCTTACCGTGAAGTGTTACATCATCCGAGAGTCCGAAGGCGTATCCCGACGTGAGATACGGCACCACCGCCGTGGGTGACGAACTCGGCACCACAGCACCGCCAAACGATGCCGTGAGAACATCCGCCCCCTTGTCGAGAACGCGTACAGGCTGCACTGCGGAGCAACCCCAGAGCAGCGCCAACAAGCCCACCAGAGGCAGGACGGAATGTTGTTTGCACCGGCCGATGCGGCCAGTTATCAGATGGCTATGCATGGGGCGCAAGATACAGCTCCAACGCCCCCTGCCTATTATTGCCGCGTATCGTGACACGCCGAAACCATTCATCGAGATCATTCTATGGCGCAGTGGGTTGTATCATCCGATAGTTCAGATCTGACGCGAGCTCTGCAGGCAGAGACGTCGTTGCAGGTAATGACGAGACTGTCGGGTTCCGCTACGATCCTTATCGTGCCCACGACACGTCAGCGTCCGCGGTTTTTACGTGTCTGGCTGCGCGAGCATCCGCAGCGCGAAGCACCGATTGTGATGACGATGGCGCAGTTCATCAAGCGGTATGGTCAGCAGGTAATGTCGGCTGGACCCCGCATTCTGCATGAGTCGGCGGTGGATGTGCTTCTGCGCGAGGCCGGACGTGAGTATCCCGCAGTGA